>DASYSW010000568.1:0-9421 GCA_036002905.1 Chitinophagaceae bacterium | reverse complement strand
ATCGCAGGAAAAGGTTTTCAAAACGGACGTTATCTATGCAGTCAAAGTGGTGGCTGGTCGAACTATTCCAGCCGTTACAGTCAATGACAAGGAGCTGAAATGGCAACTCATTTCATCGAAGGATGATGTTGTGTACCTGGACAGCGTCTACCGCAACCAGGATTTTGTTTACGCCTACGCTCTTAGTGAGATCAAAGCGGATGCTGCCGGCAATGCTTTTCTTGCGGTAGGGAGTGATGATGGAATAAAGGTTTGGCTCAACGGAAAACTTGTGCATGATAAATGGGCGGCAAGAGGAGTTACTAAAGACGAAGACCTGGTGCCGATCACGCTGGTGAAAGGAAGTAACCAGTTGTTGCTAAAAGTCCAGGACATCCGGGGCGGTTGGGCGTTTGCAGCACGATTGCTTGACAAAGCTGCATTGGCTGACCAGTTGATCAAAGCAGCGACGGAAGGCCAGGTTGAAAAAATAAAAAACCTTACGGGCGCGGGTGTGGATGTTAATGCCGCCAATCAAAATGGCATCACACCTTTGGCCGCTGCTAAAGTAAGTGGACGGGCCGCCATCGTCGATATGCTGTTAAAAAATGGAGCGAAGGATGTTGCCGTTCCATCTTCTGAAAAGTTAACCGATAGCTATTACAATTCTTTAACGGCAAAGAAGGCTCCGGGCGTGGCGGTGCTTGTCGCGAGAGATGGACAAGTACTTTATCGAAAAGGTTTTGGATATGCCGACATAGAAAACAAGATCCTGGTCACACCCGATACAAAATTCCGGATCGGCTCCGTGACCAAGCAATTCACTGCTGCTGGCATTTTAAAATTGCAGGAGAATAATTTATTAAGCGTGAATGATAAACTTTCAAAGTTCATTCCCGATTTCCCAAGAGGTGATGAAGTGACAATCTATATGTTACTGACTCACACATCAGGCATCCACAGCTTTACTAATAATCCGGATTTCCTCAGCAAGGTCACAAAAGCCATTACTGCTGATTCGATGGTGAATGCGATCAAAAGAGATCCGTATGATTTTAACCCGGGAGAAAAAATGTTGTACAATAACTCGGGTTATTTTTTATTAGGGTACATCATAAGCAAAGTGTCGGGTAAGCCATACGATGTGTTCCTTAAAGAAAATTTCTTTGATCCTCTTCACATGAACAACACAGGCATCTATTACACGGGTATCAAACTGGAAAATGAAGCGAAGGGATATAGCGGAACCAACGGCGCATATAAACCGGCGTTGAACTGGGATATGTCCTGGGCCGGTGGCGCGGGAGCGATCTATTCCACAGTTGATGATTTGCTAAAATGGAACCAGGCATTGTACGGCGGTAAGGTATTGACCAAAGCCAGCCTCGACGCGGCATTGACGCCCGCTGTTTTGAAAACCGGTGAAGAACCGAGCATGCGTTATGGGTTTGGACTGGGCCTGGTCAAATATCGTGGCATGGATGCCATTAGTCATAGCGGAGGGCTTCATGGTTTTTTGACCCAACTGACTTATTATCCCAAAGAAAAAATGACAGTGGTGATGTTTACAAATACTTCGGAACCTGAAGTCAATTTTAACCCCGAAAAAATTGGAGAAGCATTTTTATGGGATAAAATGGATAAACAAACTTCTTACACCGAAATATCCGTAAATCCGGCAGAGTTGCAAAAGTATACCGGCCGGTATGAGTTGATAAATATTGGAGTTTTCACGATCACGACTGAGAAAGAAAAGATATACGCGCAACTGAGCGGCCAACCGAAATTTGAAATATTCCCACTGGCGCCAGATGAATTTTTTTTCAAAGTGGTTGAGGCCAGGTTAAAATTCCAGAAAGACGAACACGGTGAAATAAACAGTGTTGTGTTGTTTCAGAATGGGCAGGAATTAAAAGCAAAAAAATTAGGAGAGGAAACCATCGCGAAAGTTGACCCTTCGATTTATGATCAGTACACCGGGAAATACAAACTCAACGACAACACCATTGTCACCATAATGAAAGAAAATAATAAACTGTACGCGTGGCCATCGGGTGAATCAAAGCTGGAAATGTTACCGGTTTCGGAAACGGATTTTGTAATAAAGGAAATTAACGCGCGGCTTTCGTTCGTCAAAGATGAAAATGGTAAAGTAAAAAAGATCAAATTAAAAATGAACGGCAACGATAGTGAGTTGCCGAGATTGGATTAACTGATAAGGATTAAAAATTGTAATCGAAGTATCTCCGTGATGTTTCATGATCTCTGCGCCTCCGTGTTTGTCATCCTGAGCTTGTCGACGGATCACCACGGAGAAACAGAGTACACGGAGAAACACAGAGATTAGCTGGATGAATGTAAACAATTCTCTGTGGTTCTCTGTGATCTCTATGCCTCCGTGGTTAGTTTATTTTGATCCTTTGTTTCAGATGATCTGAAAGTCTCAGCGTTAACGCAATTAGCGTAAGTGTAGGATTTGGAGCTGCGGCCGTTACATAATTTGAAGCGCCTGCTGTAAATAAATTAGAAATGCCATGCACCTTGCAATCACTATCAACAACCCCATTTTTGGGATCATCACTCATGCGAGTGGTACCCATATGATGCCAGCCTGCTCCGGCGAAGGAAGGCCATGAGTTGTCATTTACATTTTCCAAAAATTCCATAAGCTTTACACGACCTATCCCGGCGATGCCAACTTGCTGGCCAATCAATTCATAAATAGTGCGGATACTTCTTTTTTCAAATGCTGTCAATTCCCAGTGGAGCATCGCTCTCGGCATACCCAGCCCATCTTTATCCCGATCCAATGTAATGCGCGACGCGGGATTTGGCGCTTGTTCGATTCGCGTAAAGAGTTCAAAGGATTTATTTGTTATGTCAGGAGATATAGATGAAGCCTCCTGTCCTGCCTTTTGAAAAGCTGACAACATACTGTCGTGGTTCTTTCGTGGATCATCGTCTTTCCATATCTCAATCATCGGCTTCAGATTCTTTGTAAATTCCAAAGGAGTCAATGAAACCGTTCCGTTTAATATTTTATGTTCCTCCTGTTTTTCTTTGGTAATTGCCAACTCAGCACGGGCCTTAGTCACACCAAAATCGAACATATAAAGCTTTAGAGGATTTGGCCTGGCCAGGTGCAATTCAGCAGATTTTAATTCCAGGTGCTCCATAAAATAGCGACCCACATTATCATTATCGTTACCCAGCCCTTTGGGTGCTTGTGAATTGGCGGCCAGTAACAACCTCGCATTCTGAATAGAACAGCATGCAAGAACAAAATATTTTGCTTTCACATGGTGTGTTTTCCCTGCATGATTTTTAACGGTTACCTCTTCTATGGAAGAAATTTTCTCATTGGCTTTTATATCAGTAACATTAGCATAAGTATATAGGTGAATATTCTTTGCTTTTACAATTGCGTCCTTGTATTTAACTCCAAATTGTGTAGGAGGGCTGAATTGCCACATTTTATTCCACACTACTTTTTCATCAAGCGGTAATGAAATCAGCGCCGGATCATGCTGCTGCCAGTAAGCAGGACCATATTCATAAGGACCCAGTTCAGGAATTTTCTGAGCTCTTGCATAAAAGGGATCAAGATCTTTTCGGGTGATAGGCCAGCCACTATGCGCCACCCAATCTCTCTTGATAAAATCTACCTCATCAAATGGAGAACAGAAACCGGCCCAGTGGCCTGTTGTGCCGCCAAAATAATGCAGGCGCGCAGATTTTAATGGATAATATGGCTGTCCCGTCGTCTTGCCCGCATAGAGTTCCTGGACCTCCGGATCATATTCAAAACCACCACCTTCAAGAAGAATTATTTTGTATGGCGCATTGATCCATTCAAGCGCCATGCTTATTCCTGCGGCGCCGGCGCCAACAATACAGACATCCCCTTCGATCAATGATCCCGGGTCAATCATTCTTGCGTCAACGTGCATGGTAATTCTATTAGTTTTTGGTTAAAGAGAATAATGCACATTGCCTTGCCTCTGTTACAGAAAGAATCCATCCTCTAATAATTACCGTGTTGCCTGTTTCAAAATCCTTTTGAATCTTTTGTTCCAGCAAAGAGTTGATGAGTGTGTCTTCAGAGCTTAGGGGCACAATTTTATTGGTGCTATCCGTCAATAGAATATTAATTAATTGCTTTTCATGGTTCTCACTATTGAACCTTTGCCGGTAACTGGCACCAATCTCCCTCACTGTTCTAGCATCACAGATATGCGACAATAGCTGCGGCTGCACCCAGGGCTTATTTGCTACTTCACTGCCAGTGCCGCAACCGAAGAATGAAATAGTGATAGCGGCACCGCTATAAAGAGAAAGCTGGATAAAACTTCGTCTTTTCATTTAGGTAAAATTATGCCTTTGTTGGTGACGCCCGGCTAAACGATCTGGCCTGTCCGGACAATCAAATTAAAGCACCAAGAACGGCATTAAATGAATGGCAATGATAGTGAATTGCCGAGATTAAATTAAAGGTCAATGTATTTGCTTTCTTTGCTTGTGCAAGGAAAGCCCTACTTTCTTTTGCTTCTGCAAAAGAAAGTAGCAAAGAAAAGCAGAGCGTGAGGAATGGAAAAAAGTGCGGAGCATTACTTTTTTCCTTGGAATTTTCTTTGGTTACTTTCTTTGCTTCAAGGCAAGAAAGTGACACCGTTAGTAGATCTTCGAATCAACTACAAGGATTGTTCTTAGTAAAAACCAGCATTGCATCATGTTTTTTTCCTAATGTACAATATATAACGGGTTACCATGTTCTTTTGACAGATGGTTAGCATAAAAATTGCAGGAAATTTTCTCACAAAAAATAATATTCTATGATAACGAACTTTGTTAAAGCAGTCACCTTCACCCGCCTTATCAAAGCCGGCGGCCGGCTTCGTGAATTTAATTTCAGAAAATTTACTAAGGAGAATCAGGACCTCTTCAGCGTCGATACGGTGGATAATCGCGGTGACAGGATACTTTTTCGTATGCAAAGAAGTGATAATAATCACTGGAGCATAACGCAAATGGAGCCTCCTACCTGGATCAGGGAGAATGAAAGCCTGCTCGATGAAGCAATCGAAACTGAACTGCATAAAGCCTGATTCAGCGTTCCCCTCCAATCCGTATCACGAAAGTTGTCGCGAATGAATGTTGTTCAATATTCCTTCCAGGATTTGTGTATCGCTAGACTTCTATTCTCGTCTTTGGCCACAATGAAATCTCACTGGGATTAATTTGCTTCCACCAGTTTTCCAAACTCAAACCAATCGAATCCAGTCTCAACCCGGTTATACTTTAGTGCGGAACCCGTGGTGCATGTCGCAGAACGCCGCCGTCATGTATCAGGACAAACTCTGACCAACGTTGAATGTTACCAACTCAAAATTTGTTTAGCAACCTAAGGTCATTGTTTTATCACGCCCGGTTTTATATTTTAGAGACCCGGTCAGTTTATGAGGGTACTTCTATCCATATTCCTGGCATTAATTCTTGCACGACCTGCCGACGGCCAGGACGTCAATCTTCAATGGGTACGAGCCTTTGGCACGCCTGCGAATGACTACGGGATTGGCGTCGCAATCGACCCCTCTAAAAACGTATATACAGTCGGTGACTTTGCCGGAACAATTGATTTCGACCCGGGACCTGGAGTATTTAACCTAAGCACCAATGGACACTTTGATATCTTCTTATCGAAACTGGACGTGAATGGAGACTTTATTTGGGCGAAAAGCATTGGAGCCAGCAGAGCTGATATGGCCAGTTCCATCGCACTGGACAAGACTAATAATGTTTTTTATGCGGGTGGTTTTGGGGAGACAGTCGACTTTGATCCCGGTCCGGGAGTTTACAATCTCTCAACGTCTGATCCTAATGCTGGCTCAGCCTTCATATCAAAACTGGATGCTAATGGAAATTTTCTTTGGGCCAAACAATTTGCCAATGCCGACATAGTGGCCATCTGTAGCGACGCAGCCGGTAATGTGTACGCTACCGGGGGGTTTTACAGTACAACAGACTTTGACCCCGGCCCTGGAACATACAACCTAACAGCATATGGTTTCGGCGGTGTCTCAACTGGCGTCCAGGATATCTTCGTATTGAAGCTTGATGCAGCCGGGAATTTTGGCTGGGTTAGACAAATGGGAGGAACAGCAAACGATGAGGCCACATCTATTTTTATCGACGGTGTTGGAAATATTTATACGAGCGGGATGTTTTCCGACGTGGCCGATTTTGATCCCGGAGCCAACACT
Source organism: Chitinophagaceae bacterium (assembly GCA_036002905.1). Lineage (GTDB taxonomy): Bacteria > Bacteroidota > Bacteroidia > Chitinophagales > Chitinophagaceae > VBAU01. Next base: position 3,182 of record DASYSW010000568.1, on the reverse strand, counting down.
TTCAATTTTACTTCGGCCGGCTTTACTGACGACTTTATTCTCAAATTAGACCCGAATGGCAACTTCATTTGGGCAAAACAGGCTGGGAGCTCTTCAGAAGATTTCGTACGCAACATCTCTGGCGACGCCTCGGGAAACATTTATGCAACCGGTAATTTTTATTCTGCCACCGATTTTGATCCTGGTCCGGGCCAATTCAGCCTCACAGCTTCGTCGGGATCTGGAGATATGTTCATTTGGAAACTGGATACCAACGGCAACTTCGTTTGGGCCAAACAAATAGGCGGTCTTTGGGATGAGTTGGGAAAAGCAATCACGGTTGATAACCTGGGAAATGTATACACGACCGGGTATTTTGAGGGAACTGCAGATTTCGATCCCGGCCTAAATTCATACAGTATGACGTCGAACGGATACCAGGACATTTTCATTTTGAAATTGGATACTGACGGAAATTTTATTTGGTCAAAACAAATGGGATCAACAATAAATTACGATGCTGGTTTTGATATTGAGGTCGACGGTGATCGGGATATCTACACAACAGGACATTTTTGGGGTACTGTTGATTTTGATCCTGAAATTGGCGTAACGAATCTCACCATGGTGGATTATGGAGACGCCTTCATTCAGAAATTAAGTCAATGCTTAAACGTAACCCGATTTGCGATTAACGCTTCTTCATGCCTTTCGTATACGTTGAACAGTCACACGTATACAAAAAGTGGGGTGTATACACAGGTTCTGAAAAATGTTTTTGGTTGCGATAGCATTATCACGCTTGACCTAACCATTAATGGCGCGAGAACAACAACCAATGCCAAAGCTTGCAGCCAATACATATGGAATGGGAGGACCTATACAGCCAGCGGGTTATACCTTGATACATTGGTTGGAGCGGGCGGATGCGATAGCATTATAACGCTTGATCTGGACATCAAACAGGCAACGGCGTCGACAATAACTGCTGCCATTTGTGAAGGAGATAATTATTCAGGCTACACAATGCCCGGGACGTATGTTGACCAATTTGTGTCCGCCAATGGATGTGATAGCACCAGAACTCTCATTCTCGCCGTGAAGCCCAAGCTTTATTCCAACGCCGTTGTTTCAATCTGCGACGGCCAAACTTATTACGGTTATAACAAGACTGGTACTTACACAGACACACTTAGCGCCTTAAATGGCTGTGACAGCATCCGGACTTTGGAACTTACGGTAAATGCAAAAAAATCTACTGCGATTATCGCGTCTATTTGCGACGGGGAATCCTATTTCGTAGGCGGGGCCAATCAAACGATTTCAGGAATTTATACGGATAGCCTGCATACTCAAACCGGTTGCGATTCAGTTATCACCACGAATCTGATTGTGCATTCAAAACCAAATCCTGATTTGGGACCAGACCGGGGATTGTGCGCCGGTCAGTCACTCATCCTGAATCCAGGGGCATTCACTTCTTACGAATGGCAGGACAATAGTACAGCAACCACCTTCAATGTGCAGGCCATTGGAACTTACTGGGTGAAAGTAACAGACAATAATAATTGTAGCTCGGTCGATACCGCGACCGTCACAGATATTTTTACCAACCCCTCGGACTTCCTGAAATCTTTGGATAGCGTTTGTCAATATCAGTCGCTGACAATCCTGCCAATGGGTAGCTACAAAAATTATTTGTGGTCAACGGGCGAAATTAGCCCATCAATCACTGTAAAAGATCCCGGCAATTACGTACTAACCGTTACAGACAATAACAAATGTGTTGGTCAGGACACAGTCGTTGTTCTTCCCAAAGAATGTTTGGTTGGCTTTTATATGCCGACAGCATTTACTCCAAACCAAGACGGAAAAAACGATTACTGCCGTCCCTTGTTATTTGGTGATGTGGACAAATTTCATTTTGTAATTTATGATCGCTGGGGACAAAAGGTTTTCGAGACAAACGAGCTGCAAAGAGGCTGGAATGGAAACGTAAGTGGCGTAGCTGTCGAAACCAGCGTATTTGTCTGGACATGTTCATACCAATTTAAGGGGCAGAAAGAAATGTTTGCAAAAGGCACGGTGACACTAATTCGCTAATTGTCCTCATTAGATACCAAGTTATTGTTGCTCATTCACAAATCGCTGTAGGTCGTCCCGATTGCGATAAGCTCTAACCAACAGCATAATCAACAAATGAAAGCTTGATGAATAGAATTACCGAACGTACAAGCGAGCGTGGCAACGGGCGATGATGAGTGGTGCAAAAGCTGGTTACATAAAAAAGTAAATTAACAACTTAAGGACGACCAATAATAAGTTTACGGTGCTACAGAATCTAACTATCATAAACTAGCTTTCACCAGTTTTCCAAACTCATACCAATCGAATCCTGTCTCAACCCGGTTATGCTTTAGGGCCGGAACCTGTGTTGTAATCAACAGAATTGTTCCATCGAAGTCGGTTCGGTGATACTGCGGTATTTGTCGTTTTATGGCCCTGCCCGTTTTGAACTTCGCTGTTGGAAAGAACTCTTCTACAGACTTTTTGAGTAAGTTGATGTTATCCATGCCATACATCAGCACGACCTTCGGTTTATACGTCTTTATGTTTTCAAGTATTGTTTGCATGCGCTCGGGATACAAATAATCATGGTATAAGCCACGAGTTTTGAGAAAAGGAAATTGTGGTAAGTCGAGCCAGGCATAATACCACGCATGATCATGAGCAGGCAGGGGATATAATGGAATCAATGCTTCATTATGCGCCGATAGTGATGCAAATGAGTTTTTCTGGTAGCTGATCACGTCTGGAAGTTCTTCGTTTTGATATCCATGAACAAAAGCGATAAGATTCTTCCATAACCCGTGCAATGTTGCGTGGCTACCGAAACGGTAATCGTAGAGGTTTGCGAATTTTTCGGCTCTCGGTCCCTCCACACGAAAGTTTACATGACGGTAAAGTTCGCGGAGGTCACAAAGCTGCTTGTTGGACAGCTGCTGGTTATAAAAATAGTTAAGCCTGTCAGCTACTTCATCAGGTATGTCGCCGCCGCTTTCTTCATAGCCAATGAACCAAAACTTCGCCTGCCACGATCCATATCCGTAAAAATTATCGATCCAGTATTTGAGGACTTTGGCTTCAATCAGCATACAGGAAAGTTAACAAATGGCTTTTACTTTCTTTGCTTGTGCAATTAA
>DASYSW010000567.1:0-7055 GCA_036002905.1 Chitinophagaceae bacterium | reverse complement strand
GGGACCGAGGCATTGAATCCAAACGGGTTGATGCAACGAAGCATAAAAGCAATAAAAAGTGCAGTTCCCGAAATGCTTGTAATGACCGATGTCGCGCTCGACCCATTTTCATCTTATGGTCACGATGGAATTGTTGAAGGCCAGCAGATCGTTAACGATGCAACGGTGGAAGTTCTTGCAAAGATGAGCGTGAGTCACGCGAAGGCAGGGGCAGATTTTGTGGCACCCAGTGATATGATGGATGGTCGGATCTGGGCGATCAGGAAAGCCCTCGAAGAGAATGGTTTTACAAAAACAGGTATTATGAGTTATAGCGCCAAATATGCTTCATGTTTCTATGGGCCATTTCGCGACGCGCTTGATTCCGCTCCCGGATTTGGTGATAAAAAAACTTACCAGATGGATTATCACAATCGCATCGAAGCCGTCAAAGAAACCATAATGGATGTTGAAGAAGGCGCCGACATTGTCATGGTGAAACCGGCCTTAAGCTATCTCGATGTAATTCGTGAAGTAAAAAACGCTGTACACGTGCCGGTAAGTTGCTACAACATCAGTGGTGAATATGCGATGATCAAAGCTGCTGCTAAAATGGGATGGATCGATGAAAACAAAGCCATCATCGAAACACTAACATCAATGAAAAGAGCCGGTGCAGACCTGATCGCTACCTATTTCGCAAAAGATGCAGTGAGAATTATGAATGACTAAAACACCAAGATACCAGGGTTCACGAAGCCGTTGTGTCACTTCGTGCCTTCGTGACTTTGTGGCTTAATTAGTTAATTAGAAATGAACATCAACACAAGCAAACAACTATTCGAAAGAGCACAACGATCTATTCCCGGCGGTGTCAACTCACCGGTCAGAGCATTTAAGTCCGTTGGTGGAACTCCCATCTTTATTCAAAAAGCACAAGGCGCATATTTGTACGATGCCGATGGCAACAAATACATTGATTACATAAACTCGTGGGGACCGATGATCCTTGGTCATGCGTATGAACCATTGGTAAAGGCGATACAGGAGAAAGTTGCGGACTCAACTTCATTTGGCGCACCAACCGAATTAGAAATTGAAATGGCAGAACTGATCAGTGGTATGTGCCCAAATATTGACCTGATAAGAATGGTGAGTAGTGGTACAGAAGCATGTATGAGTGCCATTCGTTTGGCAAGAGGTTATACGGGAAGAAATAAATTCATCAAGTTTGAAGGCTGTTATCACGGACATGCCGATCCATTCCTGGTAAAGGCTGGAAGCGGAGTGGCTACCTTCAATATTCAAACTGTTCCCGGTGTAACCGCAGGTGTTTCGAATGATACGTTGACCGCACCATTCAATGATCTTGCAGCTGTAGAAAAACTGGTCAATGAAAATAAAAATGAGATCGCAGCCATCATCATTGAACCCGTCGCCGGAAACATGGGCTGCATTCCTCCGTTGCCCGGCTATTTGGCGAGCTTGCGAAAAATATGTGACGAAGAAAAAATCCTATTGATTTTTGATGAAGTCATGACAGGTTTCCGTTTGGCGCAAGGCGGCGCGCAGGAACGATTGAGTATAAATGCTGATCTTGTTACATATGGCAAAGTGATCGGTGGAGGAATGCCGGTGGGCGCATTTGGGGGGAAAAGAGAGATCATGCAGCATGTTGCTCCGCTCGGAAAGGTATACCAGGCCGGAACATTGAGCGGTAACCCCATTGCCATGATCGCCGGTTTCACTTTATTGAAAACTCTGAAGGAGAACCCATCCATTTATTCAGAACTTGAGGAAAAAACGAATTACCTGCGCAACGGATTAAAGAACATCTTTCATGGAAAAAGGATCCCGGTCGTGGTCAACCAGGTCGGATCTATGATCAGCATTCACTTCAGTGAAAAGCCGGTGATTGATCTCGCGAGTTCAGCTGATTCCAACATTCAAACCTTTAATAAATTTTTTCACTTTATGCTCGGGCAGGGCATTTACCTGCCGCCTTCTGCCTTTGAAACCTGGTTTGTATCCAATGCGCTATCCAAAAATGACATTGACAGGACAATTGACACAGCTGAGCAGTTTTTAAAACGTTTTTAACTACTTTTTCCTCTTTCCGTAATTCATTTTTCCCGATATGGCATGTGAAAAAAAGGCCGCTGTTGTCTCTTTGCATAAAATATGGCTATAATTATGAGAAAAGTATACGTGCTAGTTTTATTAGCTCTTGGATTTAAAGGATTTACTCAAACAGACATGGCAGTAAGTTCACCAGTAAATCGTGGTCCCGAAGTGCCTTTTGGTTCCGTCACCGGGAACGTGACCACGACCGACAATAAACCCGCGCCATATGTAAGCGTGGTTCTCAAAGGCACGAACAAGTATTCGATCACTGATGAAAATGGAAATTTCACTCTTAGGAATATAAAAGAAGGTCTCTATACACTTGAAATTTCGACGGTAGGTTTAAGAGCAGTTGAAAAACCCATCGAGATAAAGAAAGACCAGGAAACTACCATTGCGATTGCGCTCGAAGAGGATGCCCAGCAGTTGGCTGCCGTAACCATCGTTGCGAGGAGAACGTTAAATGATAAACCCCTGTCAATTGGAAAAATATCAATTGATCCAATGGACCTGCCGCAAAGTATCACGACAATCAGTCAAACCACGATTAAGAACCAACAGGCACTGCGGTTGAGCGACGTGGTTAAAAATGTGAACGGAGTTTACCTGACAACAACGAGAGGCAGTGTACAGGAAAGTTTTGCCGCCCGTGGCTATGCTTTCTCAAGCACCAATTTATTCAAAGATGGATTTCGCATCAATTCAGCTATTATGCCCGAAGTGAGCTCACTCGAGAAGGTTGAAATTCTCAAAGGAAGCGCTGCGATTTTATACGGCCAGGTTGCACCAGGAGGTATTTTAAACATGGTTACCAAGCAACCGAAGTTTCAATTCGGTGGTGAAGTGTCTATGCTTGCCGGCAGTTATGATCTTTTTAAACCTTCTTTCGACATCTATGGCCCTGGCAGTTCTTCCATCGCGTACCGCGTAAATGGAACATATGAACAAGCAAATAGTTTCCGTGATGTTGTTCATTACAAGCGCTATTACATCAATCCATCGGTTTTATTTAGGATAAGTCAACGTACACAAATATTACTTGAGGGCGATTATTTCAAACACAACTTCACACCTGATTTTGGAATCGGAACAGTCGACAATACAAAGATCCCTGATCTCCCTCGTTCAAGATTTCTCGGGGCTGATTGGCAATACAACACTACCCAACAGACAACCACTACTGCATCTTTGAAACACCAGTTTAATTCTATTTGGACGCTGGATGCTTCCGCTTCTTATCAACTTTATAAAAGGGACTATTATTCTACAGAAAGGATACAGGCGGCCGCTAACGGAGATTGGGTGAGACCATTAGGAAAAATAGATGCACAAGAAAATTTTTATGGGGCACAAGTTAACTTAACAGGCAAGCTCAGAACGAGGTCAATTCAGCACACTTTGCTGGCAGGAGTTGATGGAGACAGATCTTTTACGACCAACAATGATTTTAGTTTTCCGGCCGTAGCGGGATTGCCGGCGAACAGCTACGATCAAATCAATGTTTATGATCCAAAAAAGTTTGTTGCGCGCACTGACATTCCTGATGCGACGAACATAAGAAAACGGGAAGCGCCCATAAACCGTTTTGGGATCTATGCGCAAGACCTGGTAAGGCTTTCATCCAAGTTTAATCTTCTTGCCGGTGTAAGGTGGTCTTACGTGCAAACAGCCGGCATTGATTCAACAAACTTACTCACAGGTGCAAAGACAAAGGGAGTTACAAGGAATGACAATGCATTCTCTCCCCGCCTTGGCCTGGTTTACAAACCTGCCGGGTCGACTTCCTTATTTGCGAGCTATGCCAGCTCATTTACTGTAAATACGGGAACTGACGTATATGGTGGGTTATTGCCGCCTTCAATCATTGATCAGTATGAAGCGGGAATAAAAAATGATTTCTTTAAAGGCATGCTCTCCGTTAATCTGACTCTTTATCATATCATAAACAATAATCTTGCGCAAACAGCTCCGTTTGATAAAGACGGAAATCAAAACAGTAACACTTCGATCAAAGTTTTGTCTGGCCAAACAAAGAGCGATGGTGTTGAACTCGATGTGGCTGCACAACCCGTAACAGGTCTTTCCATCCTGGCCGGCTATAGTTACAACAATGCCCGTTATACAAAAACGGATACAACAAAAGGAAGTTTTATAGAAGGAGAAAAGCTGGTCAATAACCCCGCCAACACTGCTAATGGTAGCGTTTTTTATTCCTTCAATAAAGGAGGATTGAGAGGTTTCAAACTCGGAGCCACACTCCTTTATATCGGTGACCGTTTTGGTGGAAATAATAATACTGTCGGACAAACGCAAACTTATTCGAGAGTAATTCCCGTCGAAGGTTATACCGTAGTTGATGTCAGTGCTGGTTACACCTATAAAAAAATATCCGTGATGGCCAGGCTTTCGAATATTACGAATACTCTCAATTATTATGTTCACGAAAACTATAGCATAAATCCCCTTCCCCCGCGCCAGTTCGTCGCTACTGTTTCTTATAAATTATAAAACCAAAAGGATCTGAAAAAAGGCAAAACAATTGTTTTGCCTTTTTTATTGAGCAGTACTAAAACTGTTCTATCGTCATGCCTGGAAGCAACGAGTCTTAAAGAAATGCTCACATGGAAAAGTCTTATCGAAGAAGTAGTTCACAGGGCTTAAGGCCTGTATGCTTTTTAAAAGCCGTAGAAAAATGAGAAATGGAAGAATAGCCGAGCATTAATGAAACTTCTGTTACACTCAGTCCCTTTTCGTAGAGCAGGTAACGGGCATGTTCCATTCTCTGGCCCTGGTAGAAATCAAAAATGGTAGTACCGAACATCTCTTTGAATCCTTTTTTTAAATAGCATTCGTTCATAGCCACTTTACGGCTGAGTTCTTTAATGGTGATAGGTTCACCAATATGTTCAATCAAAACCTCTCTTGCCTTTGAAATTTTTTCGCGATCTGCTTCATTAGCCAGGAACTTACAGTTTATTACATCAAGCTCTTTCTCCCCAATCATGCAATCAAGGCTATAGAGCAACAGCATTTGCATCTGGGCATTGATATAAATATTTTCAAGACTGTCTTTGAAGCTGTGATTCAGTAAGGCTTCGATCACCATTCTTGTTTTTCCGCACAGTGGAAGGATCTTGGTGAACGATGAAGAATGTTTAAAGTTCAGAATGTTATCAGTCAATGTATCATTGGTCTTTGGCCTTATGAACTGCGAAAGATGAACAGGGGAAAATTGAAAGCTCAGCACGTCTACGCTCTCTACCCTTTCGTTGCAGTTTCCGGAACCGTTGCACTTACACAGATCGCACTCGCTGTCCTTCTCTTTGCAATACACATTTCCCGTAACGCAAAATTTTAGTTCGAGGTAATTCTCTCGGGGATTTGTTCTTTCATAATGATAAACCATCATTCCCGTGTCCTCAATATTCCACTGCGAGTGACGATGATATCTTTTGATGCTATAATTAACAGAACCGGGTATTTGTTGTTCCTTGTTATATAGCAAATGCCATTGACCCTGCATCGATGCCTGTTTGTAAGCCAATGACAATATATCGGGTGGTCTGTGCATCGGGAGGGCAAATTTACGTCGCAACATTGAATTTTGATCATGACAAAGGTCAAGATTGTGTCACCAGCTGGCCCGGAACATTTTGACCAGGCGCAAGGAAAAGCCAATAGCGATGAGGGCCCACATGGGGTGCGACCTTGCTTTGCGAAGGCGACGTACAATGAGGGATTAACAGAATTACAGGTGTTTGCCAAACAATAAAAAAACTAACAGCAATTAGTCAAATCCGCCTATTTTTGCACGTCACGTTAATAACGTGACTTTTTTGTAAACGACCTTCATGATTCACCCGCATACTTATATTCATCCGAATGCCAGGCTGGCAACGAATGTTAAGGTGGATCCATTTACGGTAATCCATCAGGACGTCGAAATTGGCGAAGGGACATGGATCGGTTCGAATGTGACGATCATGGAAGGCGCACGTATTGGAAAAAATTGCCGTGTTTTTCCAGGCGCCGTCATCGCCGCGATTCCCCAGGATATGAAATTCCAGGGAGAATACTCTACTGTTTGTATCGGGGATAATACAACGATCCGCGAATTCGTAACAGTGAACAGGGGAACAAAAGTGAAGGATAAAACAGTGGTCGGGAACAATTGTCTCCTCATGGCGTATTGCCATCTTGCACATGACTGCATCGTCGGCGACAATTGCATCATGAGTAATAACACGCAGATAGCGGGCCACGTTACAATAGGTGACTGGGCTATTTTGGGGGGCATGTGTGCAATACACCAATTTGTCAACGTTGGACCGCATTCAATGGTTGGCGGTGGGTCATTGGTTGGAAAAGACGTTCCGCCTTATATCAAAGCTGCGCGGAGTCCGCTTTCCTATGCCGGCGTAAATTCGATTGGCATGAAGCGAAGGGGATTTACAGTTGAAAAGATCAATCACATTCTTGAAATTTACAGGGTGATCTATGGAAAAGGTTTGAACATTTCCCAGGCGGTGGAATTTCTTGAAGAAGAATTTCCTGCTACAGATGAAAGAGATGAAATAGTTCAATTTATCCGCGCCTCTCAACGTGGGATTATAAAACGTTTCTCAAAAACCAACGGCGATGAAGGTATCGTTGACTGATGCCGGCAAACGCTTCAACCGCGACTGGATCTTTCGTCATTTTACTTACACATTTGAAAAGGGCAATTCGTACGCTATCATTGGACCCAATGGTTCCGGGAAAAGCACTTTATTGCAGGTACTGAGTGGATCAATGCAATTAAGCGAAGGAGGTGGTCATTGGTCGATGGACAATGGGCACCTGGCAACTGAAGAAGTTTATAAACAGGTTTCGATCTGCGCTCCCTCTTTAGAAGTAGTGGAAGAATTGACGTTAAAAGAATTCCTGGAATTTCATCATCACTTCAAACCGTT
>DASYSW010000566.1:0-7685 GCA_036002905.1 Chitinophagaceae bacterium | reverse complement strand
TCAAGTGGCATGAAACAACGGGTAAAGCTGGCACAAGCCATTTTCTCGGACACTCCTTTTTTATTACTCGATGAACCCTGTACAAATCTTGACACCACCGGGATTGAATTATATCATCAGCTGATCGATCAATACTGCAACAACCGCCTCGTGATCGTGAGCAGTAACGATGAGATTGAATACCGCTTTTGCCGGGACAGAATTAACATCACCCATCATAAGAAATAGGTTTCAAAAAAAAATTGCGAAACCAAAGAGTTGCATATATTTGCAACCGAACGGTTTCTTAAAATTGAGAGAGATACCGGGCACTTGGCGTTTTTAACCCTTTAATTGACCCTTTGCACCTCGTTACAATGTGTACATCAAACTAGTTTTGTTTCATCAAATCGTCCTAACATCAAAATTTTTGTCATGACTACAAGATCAAACACCAGCGAAAAGGCGATCAAAAGAATTTTTGCGCTTATTGCCATGTTATGCCTGGTCGCTTTCCAGGCTATTAGCCAAAATAAACCAGCGCAAAGTGGATATGCCCCTGTGAATGGACTTAAAATGTATTACGAAGTATATGGTGAGGGCAAGCCGCTGGTTTTAATACATGGGGCTTTCAATACTATTCCGATGGCTTTTGGAATGTTGATCCCCGAACTATCAAAAAGCAGGCAGGTAATAACGGTTGAGATGCAGGGACATGGCCGCACGGCCGATATTGATCGTCCCTTTTCTTTCGAATCGATGGCCGATGACGTAGCAGCTTTATTAAAATATTTGAAGAAAGATAGTGCCGACATTTTTGGCTATAGCATGGGCGGTGGTGTAGCCTGGCAATTGGCTATCCGGCACCCCGAGGCGGTAAAAAAATTAATAGTTGCTTCGGCTGTTTACAAATATGAAGGATGGACGACCGAAACAAGAGCAATTTTGCCGAACATTACACCACAAATATTTGAACGCACTCCAATTAAAAGCCAGTATGACAGCCTGGCCCCCGATCCAAAACACTGGACCGAGTTTATCAATAAAATGAAGAAGTTCATTACTACGTCGTACGATTTTGGGGCCGAAAAGATCAGGGCAATAAAGTCTCCAACTCTTATAATCGTCGGCGATGGAGACGGTGTACTACCCGAGCATGCAGTAGAGATGTTTCGCCTCCGCAATGGAAAATATATGATTGATTTTGGCCCGCCTCCTACCACTCAATTGGCAATATATCCAGGCACCTCGCATATAGGCGTAATGATGCAAAAGGATTGGTTACTATCAATGATAGTTCCCTTTCTTGATGCGCGAGCACGATAGGGATGTAAAAAATAAATGGTGAAAGTTCTATCCAGGAACGGAAGGTGGTGAAATCAATTCTTTCAAACTTCTCTCCTCCAACACGCATCTTTGCGGCTCGTGATCAACAGATGTCCATTTTATAAGTCTTATCGATCCGTTTTCAATTTCAATCCCTGTGATATCACCATCGCTGAAACAACAGCAACCGCTATTGAAATAAGTGGGTTTCATTTTTAGATAATCGGGAGAGACAGCTGTAAACTGCGGCTCTCTTAGCGTGATCTCCTTTTTTATTTCTTGTATTTTATCAGCATCCTTTTCGTTCTCCGCCTCCAACAAACTACGATACAATCTTTCAAGATGCGTCAGGGATTCAAAAACAGGCTGGTGAGTGTGACCGGTTATCAGCAATGTGTTTTTTTGATTGGCTGACCATTCATACATGATCCGGTTGTGCAATGTTTTTTTTGTTGCATTGTAAGCTGGCGTATTCGGATTCACCTTCAGAAAAGCCTGCAAAGGTGCCCAGATATGAGCTACAAAAAATTTACTGAACCAGTTACCATCGCTCTGCGCATCACCCTGGTGACCATGAGTAAGAAAAATAGAGAGCGGATGCCCATTTATTTTTGACTGCAGGATCAACCCTTCAAAAACACTGATCTTCTGGTCATAGATCTTTTCCATTTCCAAACCGGTGGTAAGGTCTGTGCTCCAGGCAAGATCATGATTACCGAAAATTTTTATAAACGCATTTCGTTCAATGAATTTTTTTTCTTTTTCAAATGAAGCGCTATTGTTTTTTTTTACGGACGGCCAGCGGTTCTCCCAAAGTTCATCACTATCACCGAGACTGATAAAGAAAAAATTACTCTTGTTATAATAATCCAGCGCGGAAAGGTAATTGGGTTCGCAAAGCATAAAATCATCCGCGCCATCTTTTGCGCCTTTATGTTGGTCTGAAAAAACGATGAACTTGTCCTGCTCAACATCAAACCGGATAAGAGGTCCCTTCTTCGAGGGTTGTTTTTGAATCTGCCTTTTTAATTTTGACAGTGCTTTGAAGATCTTTTTAGGAACCGGCCGGGAGGAAAATTTATCAGCAAACCATAAAACCGGTTTGAGTAATATGATCTGCAAAATTTTTCGCATTCGCTGGCGATAAATGTCAAAAGGACTTCTTCAGACTGAAAGCTGGGGCGATGGTCTTATTGCCTGTCAAACCTTATTTAACGGCAATCATACTGATCTCCACATTAACAAATTTTGGCAACGCTGAAACCTGCACGGTTTCTCTTGCCGGAAAGTTATCGTCAAAATATTTACCATACACCTCGTTCATCTCGGAAAAGCGATTCATATCTGTAAGAAAAATGGTCGTCTTTACCACGTTACTGAAATCCATGCCGGCCTGTTGCAAAATTGCTTTCAGGTTGTGCATCACCTGGTGAGTTTCTTCCTGCAGATCTTTGTTCCGTAATTCGCCGCTGGAAGGATCAATACAGACCTGCCCGGAAATAAAAAGCATGGCTTGTCCAGACTCCTCGGTGTTGTCAAGCTTTATTGCCTGGTTATAGGGACCGATTGGCGCAGGGGCATTGTTTGTGTTAATGATTCGTTTCTTCAAAGCAAGTGAGTTAAAATTCAGCGAACGAATTTAGCTTTATACGTTTTCTTTGCAAAAAATTAGTTATGCGATTGGTTGTGCTTGCCGATGAAATTTTAAAAGAGGAACTATTGAGCAATGGCAAAGCCGGCGAAACCGAAATAAAATGGGTTGATCATGTTGACCAATTTGAACACCAGCAAAATGTGGATGCGTTTATTGACCTGTTATTTGACAATACAAAAAAAAGAATCGAGTTGCTGAAGGGCCTTTCATTTCAACCAGTGATCATAAATTCTGTTATCAATACTTTGGAAGAAATCAATGCACCCTTTATTCGCATTAATGCATGGCCGGGTTTTTTAAAACGATCACTTGTTGAGGCATGTCATAATAATGAAGCTATAAGGGAAAAGGCGGAAGGAATTTTCAATGGCCTTAATAAAAGAGCGGAATGGGTCCCGGATGTACCAGGCTTTATAACGGCGCGGGTAATTTCAATGATTGTAAATGAAGCCTGGTTTGCCTTGGAAGAAGGGATAAGTACAAAAGAGGAGATTGATACCGCCATGAAACTTGGAACAAATTATCCTTATGGTCCTTTTGAATGGGGCAACCAAATTGGTTTGAAAAATATTTACGGCTTGCTGGACCACTTAAATACGACCAGCGACAGGTATCGTCCAGCCGAATTAATGAAAAAACAGGTGATGGGGTAAATGGCTCTGATTTTAAATATAGATACCGCACTCGGGACCGCTAACATTTCCTTAGCGGAAAATAACCATGGCCTGGGTTATGCCATTAATGAGGCCACAAGAGATCATGCCGCCTGGATTCAGCCTGCAATTGATACGCTGCTGAAGGAGGAAGGTCGCCTGGTTGCAGACCTGGATGCTATCGGGGTTAGTATCGGCCCCGGGTCTTATACAGGATTGAGGATCGGCCTTTCTACAGCAAAGGGACTATGCTTTGCACTTAAAATCCCTTTGATTACAATAAACACGCTGGAAATAATGGCATTTTCGGCAATTCATGAAACAAAAACTTACGCTCCCGGTTTGCTCGCGCAAAATCTGCTCATTTGCCCAATGATCGATGCCAGGAGGATGGAAGTTTTTGCGGCGGTCTATGATCCGGATTTGGGTGAAATCTGTGAACCGCATGCGCGTATACTGGATCCATTAGCATTTGAAGAGCTATTAGGGAGGCAAAAAATTCTTTTTTTGGGGAACGGCAGTATAAAATTTCAGCACATCTGCCAAAATGCCAATGCTATATTTAAAAATCTGGCTTTAAATCCTTTCGCTCACTCCGCGCTCACATATAAAAATTTTATTGGCAATAATTTTGCTACCCTAGCCTATGCGGAACCCCTCTACCTGAAAGAGTTCTTTACAAAACGACCCGAACCGGGCAAAACTAAGAGCTAAAAAAGCCTGGTTCTCTTTAAAAATTGAACACAGCATTTTTAAACACCTTAACCGTTGAATTTTTATGGATGAATTTGAAATATCAACCGCGCCGTCAATGGAAAATTTTTCCTCACTAAACGTCGATTTGCACAATCTGAAGAAAGCTGCAATGGTCCTTCGTGCCATTAATCACAAGCTGAGGCAGCAAATTCTTAAACTCATTGATGAGAGCGGCAAAATGACCGTTACTGAGATCTATGTAAAGCTCAGACTCGAACAATCTGTAGCCTCCCAGCATCTTGCTATTTTACGCAAGGCAGGTTTTGTAAAAACTGAGCGGGACGGCAAGTTTATCTATTATTCAGTGAGTTCGGAACGGCTTGAGGAGCTAAACAAATTTGTGAAGGATCTTGTCGGCTAAGCCATTGCGCGAAAAAGGGCTGCTTTTAGAAACAGCCCTAATGCAGAGGTTTTTCAGGTCCAAGAATATCTTTCAACAGCTTCCTGTATTTTATAGTAAGAAATTTTGGCTGACGCAAACACACTGTGTCCGGATGTGAATTCTATAAGGTGGGATAATTATGAGCCACTGGAAGTTTCACAGATGAGGCATAATCAGAGTGATATAAATATAGTCAGAATTTCTTAAGAAAAAACTTAAGCAAGCAATTTTTTTATCCAGCTCTTGTTCAGAAAGCCGGCACTTGCCTTTTATAGCGTACTTTTGCCGCTAAATTTTTCCGATGTTCATTAAACAATTATATACGGGCTGCCTGAGTGAAGCCGCGTATTACATCGAGAGTGATGGGGAGGCTGCCATCATAGATCCGCTGCGCGATATTGACGATTATCTTGAAATTGCTTCTGCAAGAAAGACGACCATAAAATACATTTTTGAGACTCATTTTCATGCAGATTTCGTGAGCGGCCACCTTGACCTGAGCAAAGTGACCGGGGCCACGATTGTATTTGGGCCTGGCACACTAACCAAGTTTCCCGTGCATATAGCCGGGGATGGGGAGGCCTTTAAAATAGGTGCCTTGACTGTCCAGGTTCTTCATACTCCAGGGCACACCCTCGAATCATCCTGTTATCTGTTGAAGGACGAAAATGGAAAGGACCATTGCATATTTACGGGTGACACTTTGTTTGTCGGCGACGTGGGCAGGCCAGACCTTGCTCAAAAGACGGATGAACTGACCATGAACGATCTGGCGGGCATGATGTATGACAGTCTTCAAAACAAGCTCGTTCCCCTTGCTGATGATGTGATTGTCTATCCAGCCCATGGTCCCGGAAGCTCCTGCGGAAAGAATTTAGGCCCCGAAACTTTTAGCACAATAGGTGAAGAAAAGAAATTCAATTATGCGCTTCAACAAAAAACAAAAGCAGATTTTGTAAAAGCCGTTACCGACGGTTTGGAGGCTCCTCCTGATTATTTCCCAATCAACGCTCGCATAAATAAAGAAGGATATGATAGTATAGATGAATTGGTAACAAAGGGAACCAAACAATTATCAATAAAAGAATTCAAAACCCTGGCGGACCAGGGGGCCATAATCCTTGATACCCGGAATGCGAATGTTTTCACCCAGGGTTTTGTCCCGGGTTCGATCAACATCGGGCTAGAGGGAAGATTTGCAGAATGGGGCGGAAGTCTTCTTCCTTTTGACACGGTAATAATTATGGTCACCGATGAGGGCAAAGAAAAAGAGTCTGTTGTAAGGTTGGCCAGAGTTGGGTTTGATAAAATTTCAGGCTGTTTGCAGGGTGGGTTTGATGCCTGGAAGAAAACAGGAGAAGAAATTGACATGATTATCAATGTTGAACCGGACGAACTTGCTATGGATCTTCCGTTTGATGATAACCTCGTTGTCATTGATGTTCGTAAACCAAATGAATTTGCCGAAGGACATATTGGCGGAGCTGTGAATATCCCTTTGAGTGAGATGACCGATCCGGGCAGTATGGGTCAAATAGAGGAAGATGATAATCTTTATGTCCATTGCTCGGCAGGTTATCGAAGTGTGATCGCTGCATCATTGTTAAAGCGTCAGGGAATTCATAATCTCCGGAATGTTCTTTACGGGTGGAACAAAATAAAGGAACTGGGAAAAGTAGAAATCGCTAAGGAAAAAAGCATTCTAAATTAATACCCCGCTTTAGAGTTTCGATCATCGTTTATAACAGGATTGTATCCTTCCTTCCAATCCCATTTCCACCGCCGGTGGCTCCAAAGCCACATTTCAGGGTATTCAGAAATAAAACTCTCGAGACGATTGACGTATTTTTTTGTTAGCTCGCCTTCCTTTAAAGTAGCCGGGTTTTCCTCTAACATCTCAAAAAATATTCGATAATACCCACGTCGCTCCTTTATGATTTTGCAGAATACCACGGGAACATTTCCTCTTCGTGCACCGCTTTCCGGTGCCTTGACAAATGGAGCAGCTTTTCCGAAGAAATTGAACCAAAATGCGCTTGCCGGGTTCCCCGGATTTTGATCGGCTACTAATGCCAGCATGTATCTTGAGTTCCTATATGGAATAATAGCGTGTCGCATATCTGTGGCTGGCAGCATGACTCCACCAGTCTTGGATCTGACCTTGATGAAGATCTTGTCTACAATTTTATTGCTGATGGGCATGTAGACTACCAAAAAAAGATGTTTGACATTTAAGGCAACCGCCAAACAACCCCATTCCCAGTTAAAGTTGTGCGCCAACATTGCCTGGCATCGCTTTCCATTGTCAAAAAGTTGCAATGGAATCGAGTAATCACCTTTGAAATGCCTGTTAACACTACCAGGTGATGCTGAAAGGAGTTTAATGAACTCGATAAAATTATCTGTAAAGTTCCGGTAGAATTTCCTGGCGATCTTTTTTCGGTCTTCTTCCGATTTTTCAGGGAATGCCTGTTTCAAATTCGAGAACACAACCTTTTTACGGTATCCGATTATATGGTAAAGAACAAAACAGGTAAAGTCGGAGATCACATACAAAATTCTTAACGGAAGGAGTGATACGAGGTAAAGAGATCCGTAAACGATGTAATACAAACCAGGAGGTTTTAATTAAAAGATTCTCAAATTAAATTCAAAAATAGTGTTGTTATAAATAACTCTTAAATATTACTGCTACAAGACTATGTTCTGGACAAGTTCGCTCTTGCCGGGATAATCAGTGTTATAATGAAGGCCGCGACTTTCTTTCCTGAACGTGGCTCCCTTCACGATCAGGTAGCCGACACTGATCAAATTGCGCAGCTCAAGCAATTGTGGAGACAAAGTGCTCGTTTGGTATAATTGTTCGGTCTCTTCCCAAAGCAGGTCGATGCGGCGCACGGCTCTTTGTAAGCGGATGTCGTTTCGAACAATACCA
>DASYSW010000565.1:0-7406 GCA_036002905.1 Chitinophagaceae bacterium | reverse complement strand
TTGCTTTGCGGATGGAAGAATTCAACGGTCGTTACACCATTGTGCAATTCCGACTTCACGTGTCCATTGGAGACTTGATGTATCATGGCGTTAGTTTTTTCGTTTGACCATGGTCAGTATTGTCGCAATCCCAACCTGTTCATTTGTTTCATCAATCATTTCAACAAGCCACCTTACAATTCCCTTTGGAATATCTGATTCTTCCTTTTGATCTTGTGGAATTTTTTCTTTGCAGGTAAACTTTATGTGAATTTCCATTCCCGGGTAAACAGGTTTGGTGAATCTCAATTCGTCAATACCATAGTTTAAAAGAACCGGATTTTTCTCATAGCTATCTACGAACAAGCCAGCAGCTGCACTTATAATAAAATATCCATGCGCGACCTGTCCGTCAAACATGGTCCCTCTAAATTCTGTTTCTTTTAAATGCGCATAGAAATGATCGCCGCTTAGGTCAGCAAACTGGTCAATATCTTCCGAAGTGATCAGCCTTTTATCGGTCATGATCTGGTCGCCGATCGCTAATTCCTCAAAATATTTTTTGAAAGGATGAATATTGCCGGTCGTCCCTTTTGCGTTTTGCTGGTAAACTTTTGTAACAGCAGTTATCGTTGTGGGGCTGCCCTGGATTGCTACCCGTTGCATATAATGTTTGACGCCGCGGACACCTCCCATTTCCTCTCCACCACCGGCACGCCCCGGACCGCCATGCACAAGCATAGGCAGTGGTGAACCATGACCGGTACTTTCTTTGGCACACTCAGCATTTAGTACCAATATTCTTCCATGATGAGTACCTGCATTGACCACGTAATCAGTGGCGATGTTATCGCTAGCAGTCACAATAGTGCTACACAAAGACCCCTTTCCTTTTTTACTAAGTTCAATTGCTTCCTGCAAATTCTTGTAAGGCATGATCGTGCTTGCGGGACCAAATACTTCGATTTCGTGTACTTCATCTGAAGCAAATGGTTTTTCATTTTTTAAAAGTATCGGAGAAACAAAAGCCCCTTTTTTTGCATCAGCATCGATCACTTCGACACTATCGAGACTTCCATAAATGATTTGTGAACTCGCTAATAATTTTTGGACTTGTTGCTTTACTTCCTCCCGCTGGACCTGGCCCGCCAATGATCCCATTCGCACTTTTTCATTTAACGGATTACCGATCGTCGTTTGTTTTAATGATGATACGATTGCTTTCCAGGTTTCTTCCATTCTATTTTCAGGGACAAAGATTCGGCGAATTGCTGTACATTTTTGGCCCGCCTTTACCGTCATTTCCTTTCGAATCTCTTTTATAAAAATATCCCACTCAGGCATAGAAGGATCAACATCGTTTCCAAGGATAATTGCGTTTAAGGAGTCGGCTTCCATATTAAAGGGAACGGATTCGTTTAAAATTTTTGGAGATGCTTTTAACTTTAACCCGGTGGACTTAGAACCAGTGAACGTGATTACATCCTGCGATGTTACATGATCAAGCAGATCTCCTGCACTGCCACAGATCAATTGCAAAGCTCCCTCAGGTAAGATACGCGATGCGATAATTTCCCGGACTACTGCTTCAGTCAAAAAGGATGTAATGGTCGCTGGTTTAACAACCGCCGGAACACCGGCGAGCCAATTCACAGCACATTTTTCCAGCATTCCCCATACAGGAAAATTAAATGCATTGATATGGATAGCTACACCTTCTTTAGGCACCAGAATATGATGACCGATGAAAGTTCCCGCTTTGCCTAACGTTACCGGATCACCATCCGTACAGTAAGAAAGATCAGGAAACTTCCTCCTGAGAGACGCATTACTAAATAAATTGCCAAAGCCACCTTCAATGTCTATCCAGCTATCAGCTTTTGTAGCGCCTGTTTTGTAACTGACCCGATAAAATTCTTCTTTTCTCTCATTGAGGTACCCCGCCAACGCACGCAACATTCGTCCTCGTTCGTGGAATGTCATTCTTCGCAATGCAGGATTACCCACTGTTCTGCCATAATCAAGTATCGACCCAAAATCTAATCCTTCGGTAGTGGCAATCGCAATTTCTTCACCGGTCACAGCATCCTGTAAAACCTGGCCGTCACCATGACCATTGACCCATTTGCCAGTGATATAGTTACCCAATTTATTCATAGAACAAGCGGTGCTTTTTAGAGTATCAAAATTAGTTAAAACAGGTTAGCCTTAAAGATGTGAGTTAGCCAATATCTTTGCAAAAAATTGATAAATGAAATTTGTTATTCTATTCTTTTCTGTATTTCTGGTCATTGCCTGTAACAGTTCAAATACCACAAGTGATAATAACAAACCCCGTGAATCAGCATCAGATAGCCTGATGCACGAAATATTGAGGCAACATGATGTAGGAATGGCAAAAATGAACAAAATAAGAGAAGCGAAAAACAGAATACAACAGGCTCTTGATTCCATCGCCAAACTCCCCACTGATGTTCAAAAAAGATCGGTGCAATATAGACTGCAGTTAGACTCGACGTTTAATTGGCTAACATTCGCGGATCGCCATATGGAAACATGGATGAATGAATTTAACATGGACTCTCTGAAAGACAATAAAGAAGGACAGGTCAAATATTTCGAGTCAGAAAAAACGAAGATTTCGCAGGTGACTTCAGAAATGATCAGCAGCCTGCAAAAGGCAGATTCTTTATTGATGAAAAAATGATTAATTAATTTGAACTTTCCAGTTCACTCCCCTTTCTTTCAAATAATTGATCACAAAATCAAAACAACTTTTGTTTCTTCCGACCAACTCAGGCGGAAAGACACCCTTTTCTGTAAAGAGTCTCTTTGCAATTAAATGAACCGCTGCTGTGCACGTATAGCCCGTTGTCCGGCTCATTGAAGATGTTTTGGTTTTTGCATCAAAATGATCAAGCAGATTAAATTCAATGCGTTTTTGACTTTTATCTTTTTCTCCTTCAATGATCACTTTCATTACGGTGAGCTCTTCCTCTTCCGTACCGAGCCTCCAGTCATTGAATAAAATTTTTGAGCAGAATTTTAGCGGAGAAATTTTTACACCCTCAATTTCAATTTCCTTTTCGTCAAAAAATCCTGCTTGTTTCAGCGCGATCACAAATTCCACATGAACCGGGTACCTCAGCGTCTTCTCTTTCATGTTGGGAATGTGTGCCATTGTAAATAACAAACTTCTCAGGCCGTCCGTATTGAAAGCCTCCAATGTCCCCACTTCTTCGAAATCCATATACTCCCTTTCACTGAGTGCCGGTTTGGTAACAATAAATCCGTTTTCTTTCAACCGGGCTGGCCTCGTGTATTCTTCTATTACATCGATGGGAGAAAAAGGCGCTTTATATTCAAAAGGTTTTTTCCTGATCTTAGGAAGGCCACCAACGTAACATTCGAAATTGGTGACTGTCATTTCATCATCGTAATGACCAAGGATCAAATTGCTCATCCCGGGTGCCACTCCCACGTCAGTAATTACGGTAACCTTTTTTTCCCTTGCGAGTTTATCAAGTTGTAGAACATCTTCGGGGAAGAAAGAGATATCTGCAACATCCTTTCCACAGGTGATGACAGCCTGTAAGGTGTCAAAACCCATAAAACCAGGAACCGCTGTAACGACAATATCAAACTCTTCCAGCCATTTCGGATATTTATTATAGTCTTTAAGGTCGGCCTGCTTGACCTGGATGGAAGGATTTCTCTCTTTTAGTAGTTGAATACTTTCTGCACTGACATCAAAGGAGGTAACTTCAAAGGAAGTGGCGAGGTCAATGGCCATTGTTCTGCCCACCATGCCGGCACCAAGAACAGCAATTTTCATTAGTCAGTTTTTCTAAAAACCTCCGGGGTGCAAAGATGCGGAAAAAAGTTCCAGAGGTTTCAAAGGTTTCAAGGTTCCAACGGTTAAACTCAACATCTGGAACTCCCGGAACTTTTGACACTTTTGGAACACCTTACAAATGTTGCAACTTCTTTAAGGTTCTTTCATTGTCAACATTACCCGTATTGAGAGTTGTTGCTGGTTCGAACAGCATGACCTCACATTCTTCGTTGGCAGTTGGACGGTGTTCGATACCCCTGGGAACGATTATAAACTCACCTTCGTTTATAGTAATGGTCTTGTTCTCAAATTCCATATCAAAGCTTCCTTTTACTACATAAAATAATTCATCTTCATAGTCGTGATGGTGCCAGACGAAGGGCCCTTTGAATTTCACAAGTTTCACCATTTGTCCATTTAACTCGCCCACAATTTTGGGACTCCATTGTTCTTTGAATAAGGAAAATTTTTCGGTTAGATTTATTTTTTCCATTTTTAAAAGTTTGATTGATCAAGTTGCGGCATGCTAAACAAAACGTCCCGTCCTTCTGGAGGACAGGACGCTTACTAACCCGTTCATAGTCTTAATAGAAAAATTGTTCTTTTACGATCTTTCCGTCTTTTACTTCATAAAGAGCGATTTCATCCATCTTTTGTCTGCCCATTCCTTTGTACGTGCAGTCCATACCCATAGCTACGGCAATGTATTTACCTGCTACAACGGGTTCGGAAACCCAACCCCCATGGACTTCTTCCACCATATTATTGAAGTCCTCTCCTTTTTTGCGGATGGCATCGATCCCTTTTACAGATTGAAGACCAGGAGAATCTTTTGGTTCAATGCTTTCGGCATCTTTACTGAAAAGTTCCTGCTGGGCCTCCATCCATTTATTTTCCTGGAAAAGTTCGTAAAGGCGATTTGCCACATCCTTTGTTGTCATTACTGCTTCCTGAGTTGCCATAACTTAAGATTTATATGGTTTAAAAAAATTGGACAGATAAGCTACGATTTTTAAAGCATTGCAAAAATTAAATTATTATGAATGTAGAAATTGCGTGATGGGCATAGCTTTATTAAATTCACAATGATGAAATTTATTCCATGGCTGAGTTTGTTGGTCATCAGTTGCTCTGTCAGCAAAAATCCGCTTCGTAAGGAAGTAAAGGCGCTCCAAAAAGGTACTATCAAAGACGATAGCAGCTATGTATATGCTTTGCCTTATGAAGACAACACCTCTCATTTGCTGATCCAGGGATACTTTAGTCATTTTTCTCATAAGGAGAGAGCCGCTCTTGATTTTAAAATGAAAAGAGGAACAAAAATTTTGGCCGCAAGGGATGGTGTGGTGGTGAGGGTAAAGGAAGATGGAAACAAGGGCGGGTTAAATAAAAAATACCGGCCTTACGGAAATAATATTATTATCCAGCATGCGGACGGTTCACGGGCTGGCTACTGGCATTTGCAGCACAATGGCGCATTGGTAAATGTAGGCGATTCGGTAAAAAAAGGGCAAGTCATCGCACTAAGCGGTAAGACGGGTTATACGGCACTTCCTCATTTGCATTTCCTGGTATGGACATTTAATAATCACGGCGACTGGCAGCAGGTTCCTACGCGTTTTCAGACCAGCAAGGGAATAAAATATCTGAAATCAATGAAGAAATATCGGAGCACAAACCAATGATCTATTTTTGAAAAAAAATCTTTTGTCGTTACCGGAAATCTGGCAACAATTTGTTGTAAACATAAAGGAAACACGTTGGCAGGAATGGGTTAGTACCGCGACCCAGGTTGCCAGTGTTTGGTATGCAAGAAAAAATAATATTCTCGTCTATCCTACGGGTATCATTGGAGTTTTATTAGCTGCATATGTATATTTTTTCCAAACCCATCCCCCTCTTTATGCCGATGCTTCTCTGAATGTTTATTATTTTGTCATGAGCGTTTACGGCTGGTATAATTGGATACAAAAAAAGGACGCCGAGCATTATACATACCCGATAAAATGGTGTAATAAAAATGAGCTAGCCTTTGGAACTGGCTTCTTTGTATTTTTTTGGATCGTTATCTATTTGGTCCTCGTTAAGCTTACCAATAGCAATACGCCGGTACTCGACTCATTGGTCTCGGCATCTGCAGTAACTGCCATGTGGTGGATGGCAAAAAGAAAAATTGAAAACTGGATTGCGTGGATATTCTCAAATATTGTTGCCATCCCTCTTAATTTCTATAAGGAACTCATGCTTTTTACGTTGATGTATATTTTGTTCCTCGTATTGGCCTGGATGGGATTTGTTGAATGGAAAAAAAAGGCAGCTGTTTAAAAACAGCCACCTTGTTTTAAATCCTTGCTACGGTTCGTTGATATGATCGTGCTCTAACTAACCGGAATTTCCTGGCTTTTTGATTCTTTACCCGGAACGATTGGCAGGCTTACCTGCAATACCCCATCGACGTATTTTGCCGAGATTTTTGACGCATCAATGGTGTCGTCCAGGGTAAATGATCTTTCAAATGCTCCCCGGCTATATTCCCTTCTTACCCATTCTGGTCTTGGAAATCCTTCGGGCGGCAAATAAGAAACCGTAAGATCATTTCCCTTTACATTTAAATGAAAATTCTCCCTGATACGCCCAGGAGCAAAGACCAGCATTTCGTAGCTGTTCTCTGTTTTGTAAATGTTTACAGCCGCTCGTTGCATAGAACGGATAAGCTGGTGCTGCTGCCTGCTTCCGGGATAAGCGCCTTTTGCGGCTTCGCGGGCAAGAGTATCACGAAGACCCGCACATGACTGATTGTAGTACATGTTTTTCAATTTTGAGTTAAGAAATATTGTTTCATAAAGAGCAGACGAATCGGTTCTTGAAATATTTTAGTATGAACGATTGAACCAATTAACTTGCTTAAGCATGCTTAAAAAAATTGTTGCGATAGGACCCGAATCGACCGGGAAAAGCACTTTGTGTACACAGTTGGCGGAACACTATCACACTTTATGGTGCCCGGAATATGCAAGAGAATATTTAATGACCTATGGAATGAACTACACCTATGACGATCTGCTGACAATTGCAAAAGAGCAGGTTGAATTAGAAGAAAAATATGAGTCGGAGATCAGGAGCTTAGATCCAAGGGTCAACTCACAATCAAATTCACTGCCTACTCACGGCTCACCCCTAACGACAAAAAATTCACCATTGACCACCCAGGACTCCCTACTCTTCATCGACACCGACATGTATGTAATGAAGGTTTGGTGCGAATTTGTCTTTGGGAAGTGTCACCAGTTTATACTGGATCAAATTGCAAAAAGGAAATACGACCTCTACCTCCTTTGCGATGTGGATCTTCCCTGGACATATGACAAGTTGAGAGAATACCCTGATGAAGGACCCCGGCAAAAATTATATGGGATATACAAAACCATTATGCAGAATCAATTGACGCCGTGGATCGAAATAAATGGAAATTATGAACAGCGAGTTCAAAAAGCAATCAATGCTATTCAAGGGTTGATAAGGCAATGACCAGTTCTCAGTATTTTCGTTGTCAATGAGATCATTTCTTCAAAGGCATCATCGCCTCCTATTT
>DASYSW010000564.1:0-6582 GCA_036002905.1 Chitinophagaceae bacterium | reverse complement strand
AAGGAGGAAAACATTAACAGAGATTTTATCTAATAATAGAGAGAGAGTATTGCTTTGTTCCTTTTATTTATTACTGCCCGATTGAGCCACCCCGGAGATTCGAACTCTCGACCTGCTATTTACGAAATCCCGCATGTCATCAGTAGAGCCATCTATGGGACTCGAACCCACGACCTGCTATTTACGAAACAGCTGCTCTACCAGCTGAGCTAAGATGGCAAGAAAGGCATAAAGAACTGATGACTTGCGGGACTCTAACCAACTAAGCTAGGGTGGCGATAACAACAAATATATCACAGATTGCGCGGATGTATCACGAAAGGACTAATAGCTTGGATTTCACGAAACGATTTCCCAGAATGAACCATCTCCGTAATACATATTACATCCGTGTAATCCGTGATATAAAAACCTGTTAAACAAAAATTTTTTATCGACCCGGGGCACGGATTATGCGTTAGAAGGAAACAATCTTTAATATGCACCCAGGAAAAATCTTCGTTCTTACTTCGATATGCGCAATTATTTTTAGTTGTAAAAAAGACACTAGTAGCTCAACAAATACCTCTTCTAAAGAGCCAGAGTGTGTCGATCAGCACAACCTGAGAAGTGCAGCTATTGTCAATGGAGAATATATAGTTGCGTATAAGGCATCCTCCTTAGACGCGCATACCTCTACACTTGGACGAATTTCAGAGATGAGCAGAGACGTTCTTCAAAGAAATAAAATAAGCTCTGCTGTTATTGAAACAACATTCCAGGGTGAACCCGGCGGTTTCATTGCTCATCTTTCAAAGGACGAGATGACTCGTTTGCAGAAGGATGCGGATATTGAGGCAATCGAACCCGACAGGATCATTTCATTGAGCACTTGTTTTACGGTTGCGGAACCCCGGCTCGTTACGTGGAATGTAGAACGTGTCGGCTTTGGTGACGGTAGTGGTAAAACGGCATGGGTCATTGATACAGGAATTGATTTTGATCATCCCGATCTTATAGTTGATGAGACCCGAAGCAAATCATTTGTTAACGGTGTTACTTCAGCGGATGACGATAATGGGCACGGCACTCATGTAGCGGGTGTGATCGGAGCAAGGAATAATGATTTTGGAGTGATGGGAGTGGCAGCAGGAGCCACACTCGTTTCTTTGAAAGTTTTGGATAAAACCGGAAGCGGAAGGCTATCGTCCATCATCGAAGCGCTGGGTTATGTTAATACAAATGGCCATGCAGGCGATGCCGTGAATCTAAGCCTCGGCGAAGACAGTGCTTCAACCATTCTTGATCAACAAGTGGAAAATACGGCGGCCCGGGGAATTTATATAGCCATCGCTGCCGGGAATGATAAAGAACCAGCAAAAAATTTCTCACCTGGCAGAGCTAATGGAGCAAATATTTTCACAGTTTCTGCCATTGATAGCCTTGATAATTTTGCAAATTTTTCAAACTACGGGAATGATGTTGTTGATTATGCGGTTCCCGGGGTTCGCATACTATCCACTTATAAAGGAGGAAAATATGCTTACATGAGCGGCACATCGATGGCTACTCCACACATGACGGGGTTATTATTATTGAAGGGAAACAATATCGCCACGTCCGGTCACGCGAAAAATGATCCAGATGGAGTGGCCGATCCTATTGCTCATTATTAGGATCCGCTCATTTGAATTTACGTTTCTTTTCTTCTACGTGCTTACCCAAGTCATTAAGTCGTCCTTTCGAAGGGTCCCTGGGATGGATCAGTCTCTGCTTTTGCTTTGTACTCACAAACTATTTTTTATTCAATGTGTCATGAGTTATCGTATCATTCATCTGTTTGTGTTTATTCGTATCACCCAAGCCATTATTGGGGCCCCCGTCCGCTCTATTTGATTCCGTAGTGTTAACACTAATACTGTCGGTTGTTTTTGAGGTGCCGCTTTGGTTATCACAAGAAATTAGCAACAAGATCCAAAGGGCAATCGCTACCATTTTCATAATCCTATTTTTTTATACCTGTATCCTGCATTTTATTTGGTATCAATGACGTGTCGCGATGCTGTGCGGTATCTGTCATACTACTACCCACTCCCGTGTCATACATGTTTGTGTTGTCTTTTGCTGCTGAGCTATCGGTTTGTTTTGTGCTGGTACCTGCATTATTACAGGCAACAAAAAATGCGATAGCCATGATCAATCCTATGTTCTTCATACACCGTATTTTTAATTAATAAAAATGCCACAGTGATGAAATACAATTTTATTGCCAGTAATAACCGGGTGTACAGTGTGAGAAAGTGATGAAGGTCTTAAAGCGGAAGTAATTCACCTGCTCGCTACTTGCCATTAACCACTAGCTTTTTAAGATTTAAAGTTTCCCTTAAACTCTTTCCGGAACCTTTCAAAATCGGGGATAGAAACATTTTGGACATATGGATTTTCCGGGTGATGTAAGATATATTCCTGGTGATAATCTTCAGCGGGATAGAATTTTGTATATGGTTTTACTTCTGTAGCAATTTTTCCCGCATATTTTTTCGCATCGGCAATTCTCTTTATTTCTGCATCAATAATTTGTTTTTCTTTTTCGTTCCGGTAAAAGGCAATGGAGCGATACTGGGTACCTACATCATTCCCCTGCCTGTTAACCTGTGTTGGGTCATGGCTCGCGAAGAACGCCTTTACCAAACTTTCAAAAGAAATTTTAGATGGGTCATAGTATACCTGCACTGACTCCGCATGGCCCGTTTCTCCACTGCCTACTTTTTCATAATCAGGGTTTGTATCTCTGCCCCCTGCATAACCAGATACGGCGTCACGAACGCCAACCAAACTTTGAAAAACGATCTCGGTGTGCCAGAAACATCCCTCGGCAAATGTCGCCACCGCTTCATTGGCAGATGATTTTTCTTTACTTCCGGCAAAGATCTTCGCGTCGGTTTGTGGTCTTGCGCAACCTGCAAAAATCACAATTGAAAATATTGTTGATAGGATCGCTTTCATACAAATTATTTTATTGTTTCGAGCTGGTCGGTGGCTTGCCACCTTCGGGCACAAAAATAAGAGCAAGAGAGTTCATGCAATATCGTTTTCCGGTTGGTGCCGGCCCATCATCAAATACATGACCAAGATGTGAACCGGTTTTACTGTCTACTACGGCCCAACGAATCATTCCATAACTTTCATCCCTTACCAGACGCACGGCATCCGGGTTTATTGGCGCATAAAAACTAGGCCACCCCGTTCCCGAATTAAATTTTGCTTCGGAACTGAATACAGGTTGAAGCGATGCAGCCGAATAATACGTCCCTTTTTCATAAAAATGATCATATTTACCACTGAATGCCCGCTCAGTTCCTTCCTGCCGAAGAATGTAATACTGGTCGGCGGTTAGTCTTTCTTTCCATTGCGCGTCTGTGTATTGAACAGGGTACGCTGTTTTTCCGTCGGCAACCGGGGGGTCGGGATATTTTTGTTTGCTGTCCATTGTTTTTGCTTCTGTTTTACTCTTGGATTGACCACTACTGCAATTTGAATTCAAAAGAGAAAGAAACATTATCCCTAAAAAAAGAAGATTTTTCATTTTATCCAGTTTACCCTAAATAAACGAAATCCACGGCCAAATGGATCACTACAAGCAGAACAAACCAGCAGTATTAACAAGTTATTGATAAATCAACCTCCAAGCTTGCGGTAGTTTTTCCATATCAATTTAAGATCTCCGGCGGGCTCATACTCCCTCGCATACCAGTCATCGATCATCCGCAAACTTTCTGCCGGTAATGATTGCATTGAAGCCACCGGCGTGCCATTACATCCAATGATAGCCTTGCGCAACGGAGGCAATGGCTTACCATTTACTGTATAGCCGATCCATGTCCGTTTTGCAAAAAATACCTTAAAACAATTGCCAAAAAAATTCAAGGGTCTTTTTACGAGGACGAAGTGAAATGGAAAGCTGATGACAAAGAGAAGCGATACCAGGAAATCGATCAGCCGTTTCATCCGTTTATTATAGGGAGTGGCGATCCTGTACCCATTTTCTATTGATACGGCTTCACCGGAAGTATTTTTTGAATCACTTCCGACAATACTGTGACTTTTGGTTGCATGAAATTTTACGCGTATGTTTTTCGGAAGGGCCTGGGTCGCTTCAATAATATCCTTAAATGGCAGACTGCCTTCACAGAAAATAATTTCTTTAAAATTTACCGAAGTCTGCAGCTTATCCAGTTTTTTCCAATACCCGATCGTCCCCGCCTCATTTTCCTTTATACCGATCCTTCCCAAAATTCTTTCTTCGAGATGTGCCTGTTGCATGACTCTCATCGAGGATTGGTATTCATTTTCGGAACCAACGATCAATGTGTATGGATTCTGTATGGTGCCGTCTCTCCGATATAGAAAATTAGTTTTTATAAGCACCCAGCGAAAAATGCTGATTAAAATAAATGCCATGATCGCTCCGAATAAAACAATAGCTCTCGAAAACCGCAAGTTTTCCGGAAGTAATGAATAAACAGCGAGCAATACAAGGGTGGCAACGAGTGTAGAGCGGATCAGGTCCGGGCTTTTATACCATTTATTATATAGTCCTGCATAATAGGCTACGATAAGATAAACAACCGTGAATGCAGGAATTGAGAACAGCAGTAGCCTGTCCGGATACAGAATGTCAGGTCGCACATAGTTTGCCCACACGTTTTTTACGATCCAGAAGGAAAGAAGTATAAGCAAAGCATCAATAAAAGGAAGGCCGATCCATTTTATAAATCTTCCGATCGCAGTCATGGTGGCTCGTACCCAGATCGTCAGGTGAATAAAAAATCTAAAAAGACTTGCCCCGGTTCCACCATAATGTTTGCGTACGAAAATGCTCATAGCGCTGTAGAACATCCGGACGTAGTGTAAGCTTCTCTTTTTTGTGCTCTCTCCTTTAAAATGAAGAATGCTGGTTTCAGCGAGGTAATAATTTTTAAACCCCATTTCCTGGATGCGATAACTAAGATCTATGTCCTCGCCGTACATAAAAAATGCTTCATCAAAGCCATTCAATTGTTGCAGTAATTCCCGTCTCACCATTATAAATGCGCCTGCGAGTACGTCCACTTCATGGTTTTCGTTTTCGTCCAAATAACCAAGATGATATTTCGAAAAAACTTTTGACCTGGGGAATAATTGTGCGAAGCCAAACAATTTAAACAAAGAAGTAACAGGGGAGGGAAAAGCCCGTTTTGACTCCTTTAAAAATCTTCCGTGACCGTCAAGCATCCGAACACCGACGGCCCCCGCGTCACTATGCGCCTGGAAAAAATTGAGACATTTTGAAAAACAGTCTTCGGGAACGATCGTATCCGGGTTTAAAAACAAAACATATTTGCCCGACGATAATTTATATCCCTGGTTGCATGCCTTCGTAAACCCGATGTTTTCGTCATTTGCAATGAACTTTACACAAGGAAAAAATGGTGTTAAATAGGCAAGGCTGTTGTCACGCGAATTATTATCTATAACGAGGATCTCCGTATCTACTCCCGCATTTGTAATAGCCTTCTGAACCGAGCAAAGGCATTGCTCAAGAAAGTATTTTACATTGTAATTGACAATGATCACAGAAAGCTCCATAAGCAGCTTCAAATCTAAAATGCCTCCCTGACCACAACAAATATTCTTTTCCAATTAACGGCCAGCTAAATCTTAATCTAAAATCAAGGTTATCTTTGCCCATGCTTAAAACAACTCTTATAAACGCTGTAAAGGCCGGCGCAGCAGAACTAGCCGGTTTTTTCAATAAAAGTTTCGTGGTAAGTAACAAAGAAGGAATCAATAACCTGGTTACCGAGGCGGACCATGCATCCGAAAAGGCTATACTTGACGTTATCAAAAAAGAATTTCCGGACCATTATATCCTCAGTGAAGAAGCCGGAGAAATCATCCAGGATTCGAAATATAAGTGGATCATCGATCCGATAGATGGAACAGTAAATTTTGCACATAGTATCCCGCTGTGTTGCGTGTCTATTGGCGTCGAATACAATGGAGAAATTATCCTGGCCTCGGTTTATAATCCCCTCATGAATGAATTGTTTTTTGCCGAAAAAGGAAAAGGTTCGACACTAAACGACAAACCAATAAAAGTGAGCAAGAAACAGAATGTAGTCAATGCCTGCCTTGTAACAGGCTTTCCGTATACTTACCTGGATGTTCCAAACGGGCCCTTGCAAATATTTGAAAAGTTGATCAGGAAAGGAATCCCGGTTCGTCGTCTTGGATCTGCTGCTACCGATCTTTGCTGGGTCGCCGCCGGCCGGTTCGACGGGTTTTATGAACACAAGTTACAAGCCTGGGATAGCGCAGGGGGATACCTGATCGTGGAAGAAGCCGGAGGAAAGGTGACAGACTTTAAGGGAAATAAATTTTCTCCTTATCAACCTCATATCCTGGCCACAAACGGCGAGATCCACAATGAAATGCTGGCAGTGATCAATAATGAAAAGGAGCTATGAGGATTTTGGATTTTCGAATTTGGAGTGAACTGAATACAAGAATGACTAAAGAATTTATTGGGTAAATGGAAAATAGAACAGAAATATCATCGTT
>DASYSW010000563.1:0-20133 GCA_036002905.1 Chitinophagaceae bacterium | reverse complement strand
TGCGGGGATAAAGATGGATTTGGAAATCAAAACCCTTTGTTTTGCCTTTGGGGTCATCTTTAGGATTTAAAAATCCAAAGCCATTAAATAAGTTAATTGAGATATTCTTTATTGTTATTCCCGCACCGAGATTCAATTTTGGATTGGCTTTATATTCGAGATCTTCAGCGCTTCCGCCAGACGGGAAATTCAGATGCACATATTTTTTTGACAGGTATAGGCGCACGGCAATTTTATCAGGGAATGTTTCATAGTAAGCAGTGTCGTGAGGGAAATCCTTTTGTGCAAGGCAGTCTAAAGAACAACAAATGCAGATTGCAAACAAGAGAATACTGATCGCTTTGTTCATGATGTAAACTGATCAAACCCGAACCTACAGTTTAATCTTGAATACTAATAACAAAATCAAAAAAAGATTGTGACAAGATCACAAAAAAGGCCAGCTGCCGCCTCATAATTTGGAAGGTTTAACCGCATACGTTTGGAAGGCTCAAAACTATGGCACAGGAATAAGAAATCGATTGTTGAACAATTCAGGGTAGTTAACCGTTAAATAATATGCGATAACGCAAGGACTACAAGGACTACAATAAACCATTAATTATGTCGATCACAAGAAAGCTTGTATGGATCTATACACCGGAAGGGCAACCTGGATTCTTAGGTGCTGGACATACGGCCCGGCCTGTAGTAGGTGGGAGATTTTCGGACAGTGACCCATTCATTTTCCTGATGGATGATTGGTTGGATAAAAGAGATAACGAACCTGTTGGTGGACCTCATCCACATGCGGGATTTGAGACAGTCTCCCTTGTGTTAGAAGGTCAACTTGGTGATGAGGGCCATAGAATGAAAGGCGGTGATTTTGAAATTATGACCGCCGGTAGCGGCATCGTTCATACTGAGACCATTGACAAAGAAACGAAATTGAGGTTGCTGCAATTATGGCTGGCACTTCCAAAGAAGGACAGGTGGGCAACACCGAGGGTGCAGGAGTTACCATTGGAACATGTTCCGGCCCGCACCGAAAATGGAGTTGCGATCAAACTATATAGTGGGTCTTTGGCAGGTATTACCTCTCCGATTCAGAACTATTCACCAATGATTGTCGCCGATATTATAATTGATGCCGGTATTTCAACTGTTCAAGAGATACCTGCGAATTACAATACATTTTTGTATGTGATCAACGGTAACGTAATGGTCGGCGAGGATGAAAAGCTTTTAAACCAGGATCAGGTTGGATGGTTGGACCTACCGGGCGACATCGCTCAAAGTGACTTGAAATTAAAAGCTGGCGAAAATGGGATTCGCTTTGTATTATATGCAGGAAAGCCAACTGGTGACAACATTGTTTCCCATGGACCATTCATCGCTGACAGTGCCGAAGATATTCAGCGGTTGTACCAGCAATACAGAAGAGGCAAAATGAAACACATTTCTACTGTTCCCCAAAGTCAAAGGATATTGCTGTAGGTCCTGCCTCCCGATTGATAATGCATCTTTCATTCCATGCAATCCATTTTGATGACAACGTTACCAATCTTCTGACCGGAGGCCACGTAACGATAAGCCTCAGCTATTCTATTTAATGGATATATTCTGTCTATTACTGGTCTGAAACTTCCTTTTTCAATTAGCTCCCCAATAAACTTCAGCTCTAATGCGATGCCTTTTGGAAAGGAAAAGAAAACTCTTTTCCCTCTGAAGAGTGGTGTAACAGCCAAGAGGAGAATATTGAGTCCGCCACCTGAAGAAGTATAGCCACCTTTTTTCTTTAATAGCTTTTTGCATTTGAAAAAACTGCTTTTGCCCACCGCGTCAAAAACATAATCGTATCGCTCAGTATCTTTAGTGAAATCATCCGTAGTGTAATCAATTACTTTATCAGCACCCAGGGAAGTGACCAATTCTTTATTCTCAAGGCGGCATACCGCTGTCGTGTACACATCATAATATTTTAAGAATTGGACGTAAGAAGAACCTATTGCTCCTGTTGCTCCATAAACCAATGCTTTTTGCCCGCGCATTGGCTTGATGGGGTTCACTTGTGCGGCGGCATAAAATGCTCCCTCCAGGCAAGCAGCTGCTTCTTCATAATTTAAATTGCCAGGAATATTGACCATCATTTTTATCGCTTTCGTCTCCGGCAACAGTATGTATTGCGCATGAGATTGAATTCCAAAAAGGCCGCCATCAAAACCCATCACCTTATCGCCGATCTTGAAAGATGTTACATTCTTTCCAATTGCTTCGATTTGCCCGGCAAAGTCCGTTCCCGTGGTTGGTAGTTTGGGTTTGAATAGTCCGATGAAAAGTCTCATGAACAATGGTTTGCCTGTGAGTATGTGATAATCGCTTCTGTTTACCGTTGCGGCAAAAACTCGTATCAGCAACTCATTGTCGTTTGGAGTTGGGATATCAACTTCTTTAATGCTTAAAACTTCCGGTGGACCATATTTTGCACGGAATGCGATTTTCATTTTTATGACACCTAATGAAAAATTAATTTTCCAATCTTGTAATTTTTCTGATACGATTGACGCTAAATTCCGAAATATAGAGACTTCCATCCGGTGAAATGGCAATACTGTTCGGGTCTTTAAACTGTGCTTCCCTCAACGGTCCGTCTTTGTGGCCTGCAACTCCATTACCCGCCAGGACCTTTCTGTTGCCCTCTCTATCGATCGCATAGATATTATGACAGGTAAAGCAAGTCACATATAAGGTTTCTGTTTTTTTACTGAATTCGAGGTAACTCA
This sequence comes from Chitinophagaceae bacterium, assembly GCA_036002905.1. Classification (GTDB taxonomy): domain Bacteria; phylum Bacteroidota; class Bacteroidia; order Chitinophagales; family Chitinophagaceae; genus VBAU01. Next base: position 17,371 of record DASYSW010000563.1, on the reverse strand, counting down.
GCGTTCCGGTAATGTGTGCAAAAACACTAACAGCGCCATTTGAATCGATTCGGTATATCTCACCTGTGCTGTTACTCGCTACGTACAAATAGCCTTTATTGCCAATGGCAAGTCCAAAGGGGAATTTGAGACCACCGGCGATTGGAGTGATCTCACCGTGCTTGTTTATTTTTTTTATGTTCCCTGCTTCATACTCGGAAACAAAAAGATTTCCCGTAGCATCGCATTTTATATCACTTGGTTTATTCAATGACCTGGCAAGCGTATCGATAGAATCACCGGCCACTTTCAAAATTATACCGGAATAGAAATTACTAACGTACAAATTACCTGCCTTATCGAACGTTAGCCCATCGGGCGAATCGCTTGTAAGTACCACTTCTGTCGTACTGTCGTTTATGATCTTTACAACCTGTTTACCACTTTCATTAGCGATGAATAACTGGCCATATTCGTTTATCGCAAATCCATTGGGGCCATTAAGTCCTTTGATCGGTAATGTTTTAACGGTCTGGGAAATGCAGGATAGCGATGAAAATATTATAAACCCCGTCAATAGACTTTTCATATGGTTAAAGGTAGGTCACCTCTTAAGTATTTTTAACATTGCGCTGCTTTGTCAGGGGACAATGGGGTGCAGGCTTTCGACACCATATTCAAATCCAACTACTCCGTTTCTCAACGGTATCGGCGGCGGTCAAATCTCCAATGATTCATTACGCTGTTTTTTTACTTCGCGTCACGGTATTCCACCTGTTTAATCTCACTAATTTGTACAACGGGCTGGATGTTAGTATAATTTTTAATGTCATTGATAACTGCATCTCTGTTTTGCGCTATTGCTTTATTGTATTCTGCAACATCAGTAATGTAGAAATAACCTATGGCCACAAATGGCGTCTTGTCATTTGGTGTTCGGCCGGCTATGCCCTTGTCAATTTCATAAAATTTTAAATTTTTTCCTAAAAATCCAGCTACCATGGGCATGTGTTTTTTTTCGTAATAGTCCATATCAAAGGTTTTATCGTCACCGTTCGGATAAAGTACTGCTACTTTAAACATTCCAATTTCTGTTGTTGATGAGTGTTTCGGCTGACTGGTTTTGCAACTTGCGAAACCTATAAGAGCGAAGATTAGCAAGAGGAAATTTATTTTAGTTGTCATATAAAATGTTTAAAGATTTTTTGTGGTGGAAGTTTTTATGTTCGCCCTCAATTATCGGTCATAATGAAGGCTTTTATTAAGAAACTCAAAAACATCCGTTTCCCATGTTTTAATAGTTAGAAAAAGAAGATTATGTCCGTCACTTGACGAGTTTCCAAACTTTGGATAGATCTTCAGCAAATGTGGTTTATTAAATTGATTTCTTATACTGTCAAGTATGTAACCGGGATGGACAGAATAATCGTTTTGAGCATGAATGATCATAACAGGGGCATCAATTTTTTTTACAGCATCGATCAAGCGATTGCGAAGTTGGGAAGAGCGATCCCAACTGTAGCCTCCTGGTGAGAAAATAACGGCAGCCTTCAAATCGTGATCATGTTCAGCAACTATCAAAGCAAGTGATCCGCCAAAAGAATGAGCAACTATTGCCATTCGATTTGTATCCACATCTTTCCTTTTTCGCAGAAACTGCAGACCGGTGATCATATCCTGTAACTGATCCGTTTCGAGCTGTTGTAATTGTACTTTATTGCGTTCCTCTTGTCCTTTTTCTTTAAATGCTTCGTCCATTAAGACTGTGCTATTAACTCCCTGTGAAAGGGCAACTCCCCTCCGAAAAAGACCCAGAAAAATGTAGCCCTTTATTGCAAATAACGGTCCCAAAAGTGATGTTTGCTGTAGAGGATCATGTATAGTATCTGAACCTCCCCAACTCCCATGACAAAAAATAATAGTTGGAAAAGGACCTGTACCGGCAGGTCTCCACAATAGACCTTTCAACGTCAACGCACCTGATTGTACAGAGACTGTATCAGGGATTATAAGGTCCTGTGCCCGCACAAGTGTGATCGAGCAGAATGCTAAGACAAAAGCTATTGTAATCCGCTTGTTCATCTCATTTTATGAATAGCCTTTATAATTGCTTCCAACGACAAGGGTTTGCCGCCGTGGTTAACTTTTCAGAATTACACACAAAAGAACCATTAGAATTATTTGAATTCTTTTCTAATTGGACCTTCTGCATTAAAGCTTGCAATTGGGTCGGCATGGCGATGCACCAGTTTCCACGTATTCTGTTCCATTCTAAACGTACTACTCACTCTAAGTTCAAATGAAGAAATTTCTGATTTTCCACCAACCCTGGATTTCCATCTTTCAATTTCGAATATGATAACAAGGTCATTCGTTGTATATGTAGCGATTGTTTCGAGACCTTCTACCGTTCCATCACTAAAACGGGATGATGCAAAATCAAGTGCTTCAGAAACTTTTTTCCATCCCTTGACTGTCGATCCAAAAGGATTTGCAAGCATCACGTCATCTGAATGCGAGCACAAATTTTTTACCGGTTCAGGATTCCCGCGGGAAAAAATATCCAGTGCTTTATGATATTGTTCAATTGTTTGTTTAATGTCCATTTTTCGCCCGATTGAAGTGTACAAAAAATGATTACTGTGTCTGAGCCAGTTGCCGCTCGCGTTCTCGACTTTGCCCAAGGCCGTCTAACTTACTTGAACTTCCGGCCGAGCCGCGCTACTAATATAATTTATTTAACGGCGAAGCCAATAGGCCATAGGCTTTCCCCAACCCGTTGGACACAATCTTTTGATAAGCAACTACTGGGTTAAAAATTAACAATCAGCTTGAATATTTCCTTAGAAAGGCGATTATTGAATTCAGTTGCTCCTCTGAAAAGCTAAAATTGTGGCTGTTTCGCAAGTGCCCAAATGATTCCTTTAAGTCGAGCGCATACTTGTCCTTTGCTTTGATAAGGGAATCCTGCTTGGTTAAGTATAGCTTGAAATAACTCTCACTCATTCGTCGGAGAACTCCCGCGAGCCGATTGTCGGTTTTAAAAACGGAATGGCATGCGCCGCAATTTGCTGCAAATAATGACTTCCCTTGCGCTATAAAAACTGTATCATCAAGGTTACTGGAAGGCTTCGATGAAAGTTGATTTGAATCTGGTTGAGTGCTTTCTTTCCCTCGATCGGGCTCATTACAGCCTACAAAAAAGAAATGGGCACTGGATAAAATTGCAAGAACGAGAGCGGTCCTAAATGAATATTGTTTTTGAAATGCCATGAGTCATATCCGAAGGTTGCGCCCAATGTTCAGCATTGCTGAAGGCGTGATATTTCGCGTTCCGTCAGCTGATAACTGAAGCCAAATTTGAAATACAAAGGTTGAAGATAAAAATTAATGCTCAATAGTTTTACCTCGCCCTGAATATGCCGCCGATTAGAATTACTATTGTTGAAGGTCCTTCAGTCCAGCCACGCTTTTAGCAATGCATTTGTTGGCTGCTGTTTATTAAGATTCTGGTTTTTGACGTAATTGAATTTTGTTTGACTCATTTTTTATTTTTTCAATTGAAAAAGTAGCTTGGGTATAATAGAAATCAGTTTCCATATTTCTGACTTCCATTACCCGTTCTTCAAAAGATTTTTTATTCCAAGTTTCATCATCAAATTTTGATACTGTGCCTTTTGATAAAATATAGTCTACTGCTTTTGACTTGTCATTGAAGTCTATGAAACGAGTATATAAACTAAGATATTTAATAGTTTTAGGAACTTTAGTTAAGTATTTAAATCGTCTTTTTGACTCACCATCTACAAAAGGAATATGCCAATCAGGAGAAACCCAAAACTTTTTCACTTTGGCCTCATTCTTTGTTTCAAAACTCTTAAATTCAATTTCTTCGTTTAACTCCTTTTGCTCTATAAACTTATCTTCATCATTTAGATACAAAAGTTCAAAATCAAGAGGGGCAATCCATTTTCTTGCTTTCCCCTTGTTTTCAATAATGCAATAGAGTTCCAAAAGATATTCGTCAGAATTCTCGCCTATATGGATAATTCCGTTACTAATTTCCATACTTGGATATTTTTCTCGGAACAGGCCAAAGCGATAGAGTGCCCACCACCCGCCAATAATTATAGCAATTCCTTCAATTATATTTTTAACTGCTTCTGTTAAGTCATGAAATGTTATAGTGAGAAAATGCATATTGAAGTTTCGTTTAAGATAGCAGCCAACACATAAATGTACGATACCGGCAACGGAATGGCGAAATGCCCATCGTTTAGAAATGAAAGCCTTGCAATTCGCCATGCTTAATCTAGTTGCGTCATGACCTTTATTCCTTTGCGCCGCCCCAAAATAAAAAGACCTCCAGCTATTGCTGAAGGTCTTTGTAGCCCGTACGAGATTCGAACTCGTATCACCACCGTGAAAGGGTGGTGTCCTAGCCCTTAGACGAACGGGCCAAATTCTTATCCAACTTACCCTTGGAAATGTTGGACGCTTTGTTTTTAGGGAGGGCAAAGATACTTGGCGATAATTTTTTAGCCAAAATTATTTACTCATTTATCATTCACCGCCAGTACAAATTAACTTAAATCATAAATTTGAATTAACGCCAATAACGTAACTTCGCCCCTCTCAAAAGACGCTCCAGGCGTTAATTGGCCTGGAGGAAAAAGTTAAACGTAAAATTTTATACGAATCATGAGTACAGTAAAAGTAGCCATTAACGGATTTGGTCGTATCGGGAGGCTTGTATACCGCCAGATCTATAAAATGGAAGGCATTGAAGTAGTAGCCATTAACGATCTCACAAGCCCAAAAGTCCTTGCTCACCTGCTTAAATATGACAGCGCCCAGGGCCGTTTCGGGGAAGATGTAACCTCAACGGAAGATTCAATTGTTGTAAATAAAGAGACCATTAGGATATACGCTCAAAAGGATCCCGCACAAATTCCCTGGAAGGATCATGACGTGGACGTTGTGCTGGAGTGCACCGGATTTTTCACCGACAAAACAAAGGCAGAGGCGCATTTGAAAGCCGGCGCAAAACGTGTCGTGATCTCAGCCCCTGCAACGGGAGATATAAAGACGATCGTTTTCAACGTAAATCATAACCTCCTCGATGGATCTGAAACCGTGATCAGTTGCGCTTCGTGTACCACCAACTGCCTGGCGCCAATGGCACAGGTGCTTGATGAAAAATTTGGAATTGCAAATGCATTAATGACAACGATCCATGCGTACACGAATGATCAGAACACGCAGGACGCACCGCATCCAAAAGGAGACCTTCGCAGGGCGAGAGCTGCGGCTCAAAATATTGTTCCTAATACAACCGGTGCCGCGAAAGCGATCGGTCTTGTATTGCCCAATTTAAAAGGCAAAATGGATGGAACGGCGCAGCGCGTTCCGACGCTTACGGGTTCACTCACAGAGCTTACAAGTATCCTGAATAAAAAAGTCACAGTGGACGAAGTAAATGCTGCCATGAAGGCTGCAACGAATGAGAGCTTTGGATACACGACGGACGAAATTGTAAGCAGCGATATTATCGGGATGACTTTCGGTTCACTATATGATGCTACCCAGACAAGAGTACAGACAGTAGGTGATACCCAATTAGTGAGAACTGTAAGCTGGTACGACAATGAAATGAGTTATGTAAGCCAGCTTGTGCGTACGGTAAAGTATTTCGCGGGCTTGATTTCGAAATAATTTTATGAGCCCGGCGCCGGTAGTACTATTAAGCATCCGTTGCGTCGCACTCTTCAAGGTTCTGAACGCTGATGAACAAACTAATTCACATAAAGACTTTCAATTTTCTGAAAGTCTTTTCTTTTTAATTCAATAAAGTCCTCCCGTTGGGAGGATTTAGGAGGGCCCATGTCAAAATTCTCTTCTTACAACTTCAAAGATCAAAGGGCATTGATCCGTGTTGACTTCAATGTACCGTTGAATGAAAAATACGAGATCACTGACGACACAAGAATAAAGGCGGCTATTCCCACGATCAGGAAAATTCTTGATGATGGTGGCAGCGTTATTCTTATGAGTCATTTGGGACGACCGAAAGATGGACCGACCGAAAAGTATTCATTGAAGCATTTGGTTGTCCATCTCAGGAGATTGCTCCAGGGTGCTACCATATTTTTTGCAAATGATTGCATCGGCGAAGAGGCAAAGCAAATGGCAAAGGATCTTCAACCCGAAGAGATCTTATTATTAGAAAATCTGCGTTTTTATAAGGAAGAAGAAAAAGGAGACAAGGCATTTGCGAAAAAGCTGGCAGAGTTGGGTGATGTATATGTAAACGATGCATTTGGCACTGCACATCGGGCACATGCTTCGACGGCTGTTATCGCCGAGTTCTTTCCTCCCAACAAAAGGATGTTTGGCCTCCTCATGGAAAATGAAATTGCCAACGCAGACAAAGTGATGAATGATTCACAAAAGCCTTTCACGGCTATCATTGGAGGAGCAAAGGTTTCGGACAAAATTTTAATTCTCGAAAATTTATTGGATAAAGCTACCGATATCATTATCGGCGGTGGCATGGCCTACACTTTTGAAAAAGCACAGGGCGGCCATATTGGTAGTTCACTTTGCGAAGAAGACAAGCTTGAAACCGCAAAAGAACTGCTGGCAAAAGCCGAGGCGAAGGGAGTTTGCATTCACCTTCCTTCCGATTCTTTAATTGCTGATAAATTTTCGAACGAAGCAGAGACCTCAACTGCACCGAGCAATAACATTCCTCATGGCTGGATGGGGTTGGATATCGGTGTCAATGCTTGTGACCAGTTTTGCAATGTGATCTTGCATTCAAAAACTATTTTGTGGAATGGGCCGATGGGCGTTTTTGAAATGGAAAAATTTCAGCATGGCACTAAATGTATAGCCGACGCGATCGCTAAATCGACACAAAAGGGTGCATTTTCATTGGTGGGCGGAGGAGATTCCGTATCTGCTGTTAACCAGTTTGGCTTCGCCAGTAAGGTGAGCTACATCTCTACAGGTGGCGGCGCAATGCTCGAATATTTCGAAGGCAAGACCCTGCCTGGCATCGCAGCAATTCAATCGTGAGACGTGAGACGTGAAACGTGAGTTCCCTTGACCTCACCTCTCACGTTTCACGTTTGACCAACTGGGGTGTTGAGGCTACCGTAAATTGCTGCCATTCACCGCCAAAACAACATCTGTTACCGGATAATCTTTACCCATATCCCCAATATCATTTTATTTCGTACCGTGTTTGACTATTTAAAAACATTTAATTTTATTATTCACTAAAACTTACCTATCATGAGAAGTCGAAATCTTACATGGGTTATAGTCGGAGTAATTGTTCTGATTTTTGTGCTTTGGGGGTGTGGTGGATACAATGGCCTCGTAAAACAGGATGAAAATGTAAAAAAGGCATGGAACAATGTGAACACAGAGTACCAGAAACGTTCGGATCTTGTTGGTAATCTCGTGAACACGGTGAAGGGCGCTGCCAACTTCGAACAGACAACGCTAACAAATGTAGTGGAGGCCCGCGCAAAAGCTACTTCCATTAATTTAACGGCTGATCAGTTGACACCGGAAAACTTAGCAAAATTTCAGCAGGCGCAAGCCCAGCTGTCTGGTTCATTGAGTCGTCTTTTGGCAGTGGCTGAAAATTATCCGGACCTCAAGGCAACGCAAAATTTCCAGCAATTACAGGGCCAGCTCGAAGGCATCGAAAACGATGTACGGAATTCGAGAAGAGGTTTTAATGATGCAGTTAATACGTATAACACTAAGGTGAGATCGTTTCCAATGAACATCCTGGGTGGAATGTTTGGTTTTTCGAAAAAAGAAGGTTTCAAGGCTGATGAAGGTGCGGAAAAAGCGCCGAAAGTGCAATTCTAAAAATTCACTATGCCAAAGAAAAAATTTTCTGGCCTTCTGGTTGGTGGACTAATCCTGTTTCTTCTCATTTTGTATATGGTTGTTGCTTATAACTCTCTTGTAAAAAAAGAAGAGAACGTGAAACAAAAATGGTCAGAGGTTCAGAATACCTACCAGCGAAGGCTTGATCTTATTCCCAACCTTGTCAACGTGGTCAAAGGTGTTTCAGGATTTGAACAAAGTACCCTGGAAAAGATTGCGGAAATGCGTAGCAAAGCCATCGCAGGGATGTCGAATGATGAATTGAACGCGGGTAATTATCAAAACCAAAGGACGTTACAGGATAGCCTCGCAGCTGCGGCGAACAGGATCATAGTGCTGGTGGAGAAATATCCCGTTTTGAAAGGAACGGCGGCTTATGCAGGCTTACAGGCGCAATTGGAAGGAACCGAAAGAAGAATTAAAGTTGCAAGGAATGATTTTAATGAATCCGTTGCCACCTATAACAAGGCAGTCAGAAATTTTCCGTCAAATATGGTGTCCGGAGTTTTTGGCTTCAAAGTAAAAGAAGGGTTTGAAGCAGTCGCCGGAAGTGAGAAGGCGGTCGAAATAAAATTTTAAAGAACTACTGTGTTTTCATTTTTAAGACGCAATAAAGAATTCTTTACTGACGACGAAAGACAGAGTATTGTCGAGGCGGTAAGAAGTGCTGAACAGCGCACCAGTGGTGAGGTGAGGGTCTTCGTGGAAAGTCGTTGCCGCTATGTCAATGCTATTGACCGTGCGGTAGAGATTTTTGAAAATCTCCAGATGCAAAAGACTGAACAGAGAAACGCCACGCTTGTGTACGTGGCTATTAAAGACAGGCAACTGGCTGTTTTTGGAGACGAAGGGATACATCAAAAAGTAGGAAATGAATATTGGGCGAATGAAGTGATGAAAATGATCAATGCTTTTAACCGCGATAATATTGCTGAGGGCATTCGTCAGTGTGTGCTAAATATCGGCGAGGCCCTTGCCCTGCATTTTCCTTATAACAGGAATACAGATAAAAATGAATTGCCGGATGATATCGTTTTCGGCAAATAATATTCGATGAAACGTTTACTTCTATTTTTTGCTCTCTTTATTTCTGTGTTTGCAAAGGCACAGGTTGAAAGGGTCATTCCCCCAAGGCCGAATCCGCCGCGACTGGTCAATGATTACACACGGACGTTGACGCCGGAACAGGCGCAGGCCCTCGAACAAAAATTAGTTGCATATGACGACAGCACTTCCAACCAGGTCGCCGTTGTCATCATGAACAGCACGGGCGATTATGGAATTGATGATGTTGCACTGGGAATTCTTCGGGGTTGGGGTGTCGGCGGTAAAGAACATAGCAATGGTGTTGTTATTCTCATTGCCAAGGATGATCACAAGATCCGCATTGAAGTAGGTTATGGACTGGAAGGTGCTATCCCGGATGTAACAGCAAAGAGCATAATCGACAACGACCTTACTCCAAATTTCAAGGCGGGCAATTTTTATCGGGGCATCGATGATGCGGCAGATGACATTATAAAAGCTGCGGCCGGCGAATACAAAGCTCCTGCAGGCTATCATCAGAAAGGAAAAGGATTTCCCATTGGAGGCCTCATCATCTTTTTAATCATCATGTTTATCATTTTTGGTTCGCGAGGTGGAGGAAGAGGTGGCATGATGTCACGTCGCGGTTATGGTAATTTTTGGACAGGCGCGATCATTGGAAGTATGTTGGGTGGAGGAAGAGGCGGAGGATGGTCGGGAGGTGGTGGCGGCTGGTCCGGAGGAGGCGGAGGTTTTGGTGGATTTGGTGGTGGCGGTGGAGGCGGCGGTGGCGCCAGTGGAGGATGGTAGTTGGGTGAATGGGGAGTGGTAAATAGAGGGTGGTGAGTAGCGAGTGGGTTGAATTTAGAAATTACTCCAAAGTATCCAAATATTATTAGCGACGACGTTTCTAACAAATAGCAACGGGTTTTAACCCGTGTAACAAGAAATCAGAAAATTTAAAGAACCCCAAAGGGGTTCAATGTTTGAACGAAGAGAATGCAAGTGAAGGTGGGTTCAATCCCCACATATTTTTTCCTATGTCGGCTCTTGCTTCATATTCCTTTTAATTTTCTTATTTTTTCCAAATATTCTTCGAATTGACTCAGACTAAAGCTGCTTAAGTTTTGTTCTTTGCTTAACCCTCCTTTTTGCGCTGCGAGCACTCCATACTTTACATCATTAAATCCATTGATAGAATGTGCGTCCGGATCAATGGAGATCAAAACACTTTTTTCCAAAGCATAATCGATCCATCTCCAGTCAATGTCGAGTCTTCTTGGATGAGCGTTTAATTCTATTGCTACATGATTTTCTGCGCAGGCATCAATTATTTTTTTATGATCGACCGGGTAACCATTGCGGCTAAGCAATAACCTCCCGGTCATGTGGCCGAGAATAGTCGTATAAGGATTTTTGATCGCATTCAGTAATCGCATCATTGCTTTTTCCTCGTTCATTTTGATATTGCTGTGAATAGAAGTAATGACAAGATCAAACGTGGCGAGAATGTCATCCGGATAGTCAAGGCTGCCATCGTTCAAAATGTCACACTCGGTGCTTTTGAAGATCTTAAATGGCTTCAACTTATCATTCAACTCATCAATGTACGTGTGTTGCTCTCTTATTCTCTCCGGTGTAAGCCCATTGGCATAGAATGCAGACTTTGAGTGGTCGGTTATGACGAGATATTCATAGCCTCTTTTAACAAGATCAGTTGCCATGGCCTCAATTGTATTCAGGCCGTCACTCCAGTTACTGTGGCTGTGAATAATGGATCGTATGTCGGAAGCCTGGATGACTTTTTTCAGCTTACTCTCTTTCGCTTTGGCAAGAATGGAGTCATTCTCCCTCAATGCGGGCATGATAAATGGCAAACCCGCCTTCTCAAAAATTTCCTCCTCACTGACCGCATTGGCAGAGAGAGGATATTGCTTTTCCCATCCCAATAAAAAATCTTCACTGCAACTTGTCTGGAAAAGCTTTTTGCAGAATGAGGCATCATCGGCCAGATTAAACTTGAGTTTTACGTTTTCCTTCGCCTTGAATAAAATAAATTCTGCATCCTCCCCGATGGCCTCCGCGCCATTTTCAAGAAAGAATTTTTTTAGATCATGAGAAGAAACGGTTGTGCACCATTCCAATATGTCTATCGTTTCGATTTGTCTTCTGAACGGCCCGGTAAGCGCCATCTTGCTTTTGGCAAAGGAAGCAGATAGCTTATCCTGCATTGAATGAGCATAACTTTCGATCTGTGCATACAGATAAGTTCCCTGGTTCTGTAAATAGAATTCGATCGATTCGCGAATATTATCCTGCGTCTTTTCACCAAAGCCTTTGTATAGAAGCAAGCGGTTCTCATTACAGGCGTATAACAGCTCACCGATCGATTCCACCTCAAGCTCCTTCCAGATAGTGTTTATCTTCTTTGGCCCAATCCCTTTAACGTTTAACATTTCTACGACACCGATGGGAGTTTTCTCCAGGTAGTCGTTGACTATTTTCATTTCGCCGGTATCAAGCATTTCGAGTATCTTTTTTCCAATGCTGTCCCCGATCCCTTTAATGGCGAATATTTTTTCGTGGGGTGTTTCGCTAAGCTGCAAGGGAAGTTTTTCAATATTGAAAGCAGCGATAGAGTATGTCTTTGACTTGAACGAATTCTCCCCATGGATCTCCATCAGTTTCGAGAGGAGAGAAAAATTATCTGCGATCGTGTAGTTGTCCATACCCCAGCCCCTAAAGGGGTGTTTTGCCCCCATCCCCCAAAAGAGGTGTTTTTAAAACACTCAAACGAAGGAGAGGAATTTTAAAATTCATTTTGTTCAACAAAGTTCGGAAAGTTGAAGTGAGTGACACAACAGACGTTCAATAGTATTACTAGAGCTGGCTACACAAACATGAACCTCGACATCACACGTAACTACTATTTTTAAAAAGTTTGCTCGATCTAAGTTCCCCTTTAGGGGACAGGGGTAAACAAAAGTCCCCCGACCTTCGGGGGACTCGTTATAACATCATAAGTTTTTCAACTTATCTTTTCTTTGCTTTCTTAGCAGCTTTCTTTTTAGGAGCGGCTTTTTTCTTAGCAGCTTTTTTCTTTGTTGCCATGTTTTTGAATTTAAAATGGTTAGTAAAAAAACTTATCGACAGTAAAAATAGAAAAATTTTTAAACTACCAAAAGTTTTTTCAACAATTTTAAAGACATGGATGTGGAAAAACTAACTATGCGGAAGCTTCAACTGCGGTCACGGAAACAAAAGTTCTGTTGTTCTTTCCCTTTTTAAATTCAACGACACCATCAGCAAGAGCAAACAAAGTAAAGTCTTTTCCGACACCAACATTTTTTCCGGGATGATAAACTGTGCCGCGTTGACGAAGAATAATGTTACCAGAAATAACTGGTTGACCACCGAAAATTTTTACACCAAGGCGTTTGCTTTGCGAGTCGCGTCCGTTCTTTACACTGCCTTCACCTTTTTTATGTGCCATCTTATTTGATTTTGAAATTTAGAAAGTGGGAAATTTTGGAATCGTGTTGGGAAAAGCTATCAGTTTCCCAATTGCACTTTCCAAAATTATTTTATGTCGGTCACTTTGATCTTCGTGTACTGCGTTCTGTGTCCTCTTTTTTTATGAAAACCTTTTCTTCTTTTTTGCTTGTAAGCAATCAAAGTATCGCCTTTAACATGGTCAACAATTTCAGCTTTGATCTTTGCCTTTATATCCTTTCCCAATGAAAGTTTCCCGTCTTTATCAACCAGCGTTATCTCTTCGAATTCAACTTTATCGCCGGGGTTGCCACCCAAATGAGGCACGTACAGGGTCTGGTCCTTTTCTACCTTATATTGCTGACCCGCTATTTTTACGACTGCAAACATAGTTTTGAAATTTAGGCGCCGAAGGCTCAGCCAACCCATTTTGAGGTCTCCTTCGGGGGAGCGCAAAGGTAGGGGTTAATTTCTAACCGGCAAACAGAAAACCAAAGTTTTAAGCCATTAAAATCGGCTAAAGTCAAGCATCCTTCTATATATATTTGTGTGCCCGTTCAAATGATCGTTAGGATGGGTTTAAAGCTTGCCATTGGATTTCATATGGCAATTGAGGGCTAATTCGGATGAAAATCAAATCTTTTTTAGCGAAACCTTTCGCTTCGTATATATATAAAGGTATCCGTAAAGATATCCTTACGGCAGTAGAGGACCAGGAAAGCATACTCAAGCAGCTGATCAAAACAGGTCGTAACACCGAATATGGGAAAGAGCATGGGCTAATGAGTGTGAATTCTTACGAGGAGTTCAAGCAGGCCATCCCTTTACGGGACTATGAGCAAATGAGGCCTTATATCCAGAAAATAAAGGAGGGGAAACATAATGTACTGTGGAAGGGCAGACCGATCTACTTTGCCAAGACCTCGGGCACTACAAGTGGCATAAAATATATACCGATTACCAAAGATTCAATTCCCAATCATATCAATACGGCGCGAAATGCGTTGCTGTGTTACATGGCAGAAACGGGCAATACAAAATTCTCAGACGGGAAGATGATCTTTCTCTCCGGTTCACCTGAATTGGAAAGAGTGGGAGATATCCCGACAGGAAGATTGAGCGGAATAGTAAATCATCATGTGCCGAGTTACTTGCGAAAAAATCAATTGCCCACTTATACTACAAATTGTATTGAAGATTGGGAAACAAAGCTGGATAAGATAGTTGAAGAAACCATAAACCAGGACATGACACTTATCAGTGGCATACCGCCATGGATGCAAATGTATTTTGACAAGTTGAGTGAAAAGGCGGGAAAGAAGATAAAGGATATTTTTCCAAATTTTTCCGTGATGGTCTATGGTGGAGTGAATTTCGAACCTTATAAAGCAAGATTATTTGACAGCATCGGGCACAAGATAGATTCCATCGAAACATTCCCGGCATCGGAGGGATTTATGGCATTCCAGGACTCACACCAGGAAGAAGGGTTGCTATTAAACACAAATAGCGGGATCTTTTTTGAGTTCATACCAACTGCTGAAATTTTTCGTGAAAACCCAACACGACTTCAGTTGAAAGATGTAAAGCCAGGAGAAAATTATGCCATGGTCGTTAGTAACAATGCCGGCCTGTGGGGATATAATCTCGGAGATACCATAAAATTTGTGTCCACCCAACCATACAGGCTGGCGGTCACCGGTCGCATTAAACATTTTATTTCGGCGTTTGGCGAGCACGTGATCGGCGAAGAAGTGGAACAGGCGTTGATGAAAACAGCAAACGAAGAACACGTTCATATTACCGAATTTACGGTGGCACCAAGAGTCGAGGATACTGATGGGAAAAGTTATCACGAGTGGTTTATCGAATTTGAAAATAAACCTCTCGATATGCAGGAATTTATCACAAAACTTGATGCGCAGATGCGTGCAAAAAATATCTATTATGACGACCTTGTTTCCGGCAACATCCTCCAGCCATTAAAAGTAATTCCCGTCCGCAAAAACGGATTTATTGATTACATGAAATCAATTGGTAAATTGGGTGGTCAAAATAAGGTGCCCCGGCTTAGCAACGATCGAACAATCGCCAATGAATTGATGAAATGGGCGGAGAATGACCTGATCCTTCATAACGAAAAATAATGAGTGGTAAATTGTTTAATGGTTGAATGGTTAGACGCCAGCAATTAAACAATTTAGCAATAAAACAATTGTGCTAATGACTTAATACCTCACTGACTTCTTGACCAATGACTACTGACTCCTACATAAAACGCATTGCCATTTTTGGCTCTACCGGCTCCATTGGCATACAGGCTTTGGAGGTAATAAAAGCTAACCCCGATAAATTTTCTGTTGAGATCCTGACTGCTCATAAAAATCATGATGTGCTGGTGCGGCAGGCCCTGCAATTCAATCCAAACTTTGTGGTGATTGTTGATGAAAGCAAATACGCCGAAGTGAAAGATGCACTTGCATCGACGGATATAAAAGTTTTTGCAGGAGAAAAAGCGCTGGAAGATGTAGCAGCGATGGATTGTTATGACCTGATGTTGGCTGCAATTGTTGGGTATGCCGGGTTGCGACCTACTTTAAATGCGCTTTGCCAGGGTAAAACGATCGCACTTGCGAATAAGGAGACTCTGGTGGTTGCAGGAGATATCGTGATACAAAAGGCAGTTGAAAACAGGGTTCCGATAATTCCGGTCGATTCGGAACATTCGGCGATATTTCAATGCCTTATCGGGGAGACGAGAAACCGGATTGAAAAAGTGATCCTTACCGCTTCAGGGGGCCCGTTTCTTGGACGCAAACCAAATTACCTTGTAAATGTAAAAAGAGAACATGCCCTGCAACATCCGAACTGGAGTATGGGCGCGAAAGTGAGCATTGATTCTGCCACGTTGATGAATAAGGGCCTTGAGATGATCGAAGCAAAATGGCTTTTCAATCTTCAACCGGACCAGATACAAGTACTCATCCATCCGCAGAGCGTCATTCACAGCATGGTACAGTTTGAGGACGGCAGCATCAAAGCTCAAATGGGGGTGCCAGACATGAAGCTTCCAATCCAGTACGCCCTTGCGTTCCCCAAACGTATTCCCAACAATTTCCCCCGATGTGACTTCAAAAAAATAAACACCCTTTCATTTGAGGACCCCGATATAAAAACTTTTCGCAATCTCGCCCTGGCGAAAGAGGCCTTGTTTAAAGGCGGTAACCTTCCCTGCATTATGAATGCGGCCAATGAACTGGCTGTATTTGCATTTCTGCACAATCGCATCGGTTTCCTGGATATTACCGATGTAGTGGAAAAAACCATGGAGAAGGTTTCATTTATCGATCATCCAACGCTTGATGAGTATTTCGAAAGCGACGGTGAGGCAAGGAACTACGCCGCTGATATCATGCACCTATAGCCCCTGTCCCCCTAAAGAGGAGACTTAGCTTCATCATTCCTCATTGATTTGAATTAAGTTAAATTCAATTCATATCGAATCCATAAATTATTCCCAAAGATTAGTACATAATGTCCATTTAGTAGATATTTGCAGCTATTATTAAAATTAAAAGTCCCTTCAGGGATTTAGGGCATGAATCTATTAGCAATTAATTGGGCCCAGGTAGGATTACAGGCAGGGCAATTGTTGTTGGCCTTATCCATATTGATCATACTGCACGAATTTGGTCACTACATTACTGCAAGATGGTTCAAATGCCGGGTTGAAAAATTCTTTTTGTTTTTCGATCCCTGGTTTGCGCTCATAAAAAAGAAAGTAGGCGACACTGTTTATGGTATCGGATGGTTACCGCTGGGAGGTTACGTAAAGATTTCCGGGATGATCGATGAAAGCATGGACAAAGAGCAAATGAAACAGCCGCCAAAAGAATGGGAATTCAGAAGTAAGCCGGCATGGCAGCGGTTGATTATCATGCTTGGCGGTATTATAATGAATGTGCTGATAGCCTTCGTCATTTACGCATTCATATTAATGATATGGGGCGAAAAGAAGATCCCGACTGACTCAATGAAATATGGCGTGCATGTCGTTGACAGCACCTTGTATAAAATTGGGATCCGCAATGGCGATAGGATCCTGGCTGTAAATGGGAATGCAGTTGACGACTATGACAAACTTCGGCGTAAATTATTGCTGGGAGAAAATCTTACGGTAGAAAGAAATGGTCAGCAAATGAATCTTGATTTGCCAGTTAACCTGATCGGGCAGCTGGTAGAAAACAGGAGTAAAAATGCGACTGGATTTGTTGAACCGAGGACGCCGGCCGTTGCATTTTATGTCCCTGATACGTCAAGAATTTACCGGGCGGGGTTGAGAAAAAACGATGAGATCATCGGCATTGATTCAAACCGCTTCCAGTACTTTGATGAATTACAAAATCAACTGTCGGGAAAGAAGAATAAAAATATTGTACTCACTGTAAAAAGAAATGGGCAGGAGGTTAGCTTTCCTGCACAAGTTGACAGTATTGGCAGGCTGGGTTTTTATGCTTATGGTGCCGGTAATGACTTTGAACAAATGGACAGCCTGGGGTGGGTCAAACTAAATACACATAAGTACGGATTTTTTGCTGCGTTCCCGGCGGGCGTGAGGAAAGCTGGCGAGGAACTTTCGTTTTATGTCGACCAGTTCAAAAAAATCCTGAATCCAAGAACCGGTGGTTATAAAGGCCTTGGTGGATTCAAAGCAATTGGCTCTATATTTCCAAAATACGGATGGAACTGGGAAGCATTCTGGACGATCACGGCCTTTCTTTCGATTGTTCTTGCATTTATGAATTTATTACCGATCCCTGCGCTTGACGGGGGACATGTTATGTTCACGCTTTATGAAATGGCCAGCGGACGCCGACCGAGTGACAAATTCCTCGAATATGCTCAAATGGTGGGAATGGTTTTGTTGTTTGGGTTGATGCTCTATGCCAACGGCAACGACTGG
>DASYSW010000562.1:0-3034 GCA_036002905.1 Chitinophagaceae bacterium | reverse complement strand
AGTCGATAAAGGGTAACCAGGCTAGTATTCAGAGCGCGCAGGCGAATCTTGCAAGGGCGAATAAAGATTTAAGCAGGACGACCTTGACAGCCCCAATGAACGGTGTGATTTCTTCGTTGTCTGTAAAAAACGGTGAACGTGTTGCGGGCAATAGCTTCGCGTTGGGAACGGAGATGATGAGAGTGGCCGACATGACAGTGATGGAAGCAAGGGTAGATGTAGGAGAAAATGATATTGTGAAGGTGAACATTGGCGATAGTGCAGATGTAGAAGTAGATGCTTATAATAATAGGAAGTTTAAAGGAATTGTAACCCAAATTGCTGCAAGCACCGCCACATCAGCGACAGGAGTTGCTGCCTCTACATCAAATGATGTTACAAACTATGAAGTTCGCATCCGCCTGGATCGGGGTTCATACAGTGACCTGATCGATCCCAGGAATCCAAGAAAATTTGTTTTTCGCCCGGGTATGAACGCCAGCGCCGACATTAAAACGAAGCGACATGATAATGTGCTTTCGATTCCTATTAATTCGGTGTCTGCAAGGGTAAAAGGAAGTGATAAAAGCATTGAGGACAAAAAGAAAGAAGACAAGAAAAACAAACCCAATGATGACCAGGACAACCAGGATAACAATGCAGCAGTAAACACTGACGAACTTGAAGAAGTCGTTTTTCTCCTGCAAAAAGATGGAACCGTAAAGAAGACGATCGTAAAGACAGGGATACAGGATATAAATTATATCGAAATCCTCAACGGCTTAAACGTGGGTGACGAGATAATAACGGGTCCTTACAATGCAGTCAGTAAAACTTTAAAGGACGGTAATAAAGTGAAAGTGGTACCAAAGGATAAATTATTTGAAAAGTAAAACCAGGATTGACAGGATCAAAAAAGATTTCTTGGATAAAAAGAAGAGCCTTTGTTCGGGCTCTTTCTTTTTTAGTAGCGGGTAAAATTATTCTGACCTTTCTTATGAATTAGGAAGAATGGTGGTTCTTCTTAATTTTATTCCGGGGAATCCATTTAAATCTGTTAAATCATGGTTCTATGATTGGCATTATTGGCAGCGGGAGTTGGGCAACTGCATTGGCAAAGATTCTGACCGACGGTAATCAACATGTAAATTGGTGGATACGGAATAAAGAAACGATAAACCAAATCCAAAAGAGAAGACATAACCCGCATTATCTTAGTTCCGTTTACTTCAATACGTCGCTTCTCTCGCTGGAAAACGACCTTGGGAAGGTTGTTGCCGGCTCTGACATACTCCTTATAGCTGTGCCATCCGCTTTTGTCGAAGAAACGCTAGGAGCGTTAAATGCCAGCTGCTTTGAGCATAAAAAAATTATTTCTGCAATTAAAGGAATCATCCCGGGCCAGAATGTTTTGTTAAATGCGTATTTGCTAAAACAATTTGATGTTTCACTGGAAGACTATTTCGTCGTGCTTGGTCCTTGTCATGCTGAAGAAGTGGCCGCTGAAAAACTTTCCTACCTCACATTTTCCGGTATTGATGTAACCATGGCACAGGAGATCGCATCTAATTTTAAAACAGATTATATCAACACTATTGTCAACCATGATATTTTAGGTGTTCAATATGCTGCTGTGTTAAAAAATATTTATGCATTAGGTGCGGGCATTGCGCACGGCCTTGAATATGGAGATAATTTTTTGAGCGTATATATTGCCAATAGTGCCGATGAAATGGCAGGGTTTCTGCGTAAGGTTGGTATTGAGCACATCGTAGTAGGTGAGCATCATGAAGAAGACCCGGTGACTCATCGGAAAGCTCCAAACTACGCGGCCTCGGTTTACCTTGGAGATTTGCTCGTTACTTGTTATTCTTTATACAGCCGTAACCGCACCTTTGGAAACATGATTGGTAAAGGTTATTCGGTGAGGTCGGCGCAACTGGAGTTGAATATGGTTGCAGAAGGGTATAATGCCGCGAGGTGTATCTATGATCTTAACAAAGAAATAATGGCTGAGATGCCCATTGCCGAAACAGTATATAAGATCCTTTGGGAAAATGTTAAACCTGTTGATGGATTTAAACAGATCGAAGAAGTGCTTGTCTGAAGATTAGAAACTGGAGATGATGATGCCTATTTCATATAACGGTTTTGGACCTACAGCGATCTTGCTCATGTTGCTTTGTTTGATAATATCACAGGCATTTAAATATTATAAGAGCAAATCAAAAAAGGTTATTCACAAAAAGGAAGCAGAATAATTCTTTTGTTAATCCGGAACAATCATATTTCGCTCATCAAAGAACAATTCTGCCGCAATGCCATCGGCCAATAATTTCCCTTCTCTTGTTAGTTTCAAATGATCGTTTTCTTCGATCATCAGCCCTCGGTCAATAAATTTTCTGCCCGCAACCCGCAAATTGTGATCAATAGAACTGTCAACTTTTTTCAAATTCAAACCTTCTTTAGTTCGTAAGGAGGTCATAATATACTCATTCAATTGCTGGGTGGTGGTCAAGATCTCTTTTTCATGAGGAATAATTTCCTTCTTGAGCGAATCGATATACGTATTATTATTAGAGACATTCCACTGCCTGCTCCATCCATCGAAAGAATGTGCTGAGGGTCCGATGCCTAAATATTTCGCCCCCATCCAATAGGCTGAATTATGCCTGCTTCTAAATCCGGCCTTTGCAAAATTGGAAATTTCATAGTGTTCGTAACCG
The DNA here is from genome assembly GCA_036002905.1 of Chitinophagaceae bacterium. Taxonomy (GTDB): domain Bacteria; phylum Bacteroidota; class Bacteroidia; order Chitinophagales; family Chitinophagaceae; genus VBAU01. The sequence goes on along the minus strand of DASYSW010000562.1, from coordinate 329 downwards.
GCTTCCTCCGCCCATTGCATTAACAATAGGAATTGTTCCGATTGCTTATCGGGATCAATATCGGGGGATCTTTGCTCTTTGATTAGCTTATGTAAGGGAGTTCTGGGTTCAACCGTTAATGCATAGCAGGATAAATGAACAGCGCCCAACGCAATTACTCTTTCAAAATTCTTTCTCCATTTTTCATGTGTCAGCATGGGTGTACCGTAAATGAGGTCGACCGTTATATTGTTGAATTGTTTGGTGGCTAATTCCAAACTACTCACCGCCTGGTCTGCACTATGGGCCCGGTTCATCCATTTGAGATCCTCTTCGAAAAATGACTGAAC
>DASYSW010000561.1:0-3618 GCA_036002905.1 Chitinophagaceae bacterium | reverse complement strand
AGTTTCGATAATCAGAAGTTACAATGTATAAAAATCTAAATTTAAAAACTGAAAGGTCAATTTACTCTGTGACACCAGAATCCAGGTACTAGAATCCAGCATCTCGCTTTCAGAATCGATATGATCAAGCTAATTTGCACTCGTGTTGGAATCTTCCTTTACCCCTAACCTAATCGAAGCCGGCTGTGATGAAGTGGGTCGTGGTTGTTTGGCGGGACCAGTAGTTGCAGCTGCTGTAATTTTACCAAAGAATTTTACTCACGAGTTGCTAACCGACTCAAAGCAATTAACAAAAGAAGAACGCAACTCCTTACAAGATGAAATCAAACAGGCAGCATTGGCCTGGGCTGTGGCAGAGGTGAGTCCTGAAGAAATTGACAAAATCAATATTTTGAATGCGTCTTTTCTAGCGATGCACAAAGCGCTTGATCAACTTACCCTTCGACCAGAATTATTGTTGATCGATGGAAACCGATTCAAACCTTATCAAGATATAAAGTATGAATGTATCATAAAAGGAGATGCAAACTACCTGAGCATTGCCGCGGCATCGGTACTGGCAAAAATTTATCGGGATGATTTAATGGAGCAACTCGGAGAAAAATATCCGGGCTATGGATGGCACACTAACGTGGGCTATCCAACCATAGAACATCGAAATGGAATCCGAAGCTTAGGCATCACTCCCTACCATCGAAAAAGCTTTGAGCTCCTGCCCTCTCAGTTGGAATTGTTTGAAGATTGATCATGAGGAGAAAAATAGAAAAAGTCCTTTCACTCATTTCTCCTGACCTTCAAACACTAAAAGACAATCATTTTGTAATTGGAAGTTGTGCATTGATCCTGTCAGGTATCTCAATTGAGAATACTTCCGATCTCGATTTATTGGTTTCGCATCAAGATGCTGAACAATTGAAATTGATTTGGAGCGATCGACTAAGAAAAAATTATACGCCTTCCGATGTTCATCTCTTCCAGTCCAACTTCGCCCGATTTGATTTTGGTGAATTAGACATTGAAATAATGGGTGATCTCAAAGTTTTTAATAACAACGAATGGAGAACCCTTCAAGTCAGGGAATGGATTGAAGTATCTGTTGGAGAGTACAAGATCAAAATCCCCACCCTGAATGAACAAAGTCGAATCTTTTATCTTTTCGGAAGAGAGAAAGACAAACTGAAAGCGAAACTGATTGAACGCTATCTACAATGAAGAAGCCTTGGCTTTCTCAACCACCATTTGAACCTCAATAGCTTTTTCGATTCCTTTCGAGCTCAAGGTTTCGGCATGCTGACTGATATCCAAACCAAGTCGTTCGTCTTCAGGTGAAACGCGGAGACGTGTCATCAATCCAGTAAGTTTGAAAATCAGATATGATCCACCGAAGGTAAATACACCTACAACTACTAAGGCTAGCATGTGATATGAAAACGTTTCCCATTTGCCATTCACGAGTCCAACATCTTTAGCGAACACACCAGTGAGGATCATTCCAACAATTCCACCTAATCCGTGACAAGGAAATACATCCAATGTATCATCTAAAGTAGTGCGCTGACGATAATACACCGCAAGGTTGCTGACAATCGCTGCAGCAAAGCCAATGAATATGCTTTGTCCAATATTTACAAATCCAGCTGCCGGAGTTATTGCTACCAATCCAACAACAGCACCGATACAAGCACCCACTGCAGAAATTTTTCTTCCCACCAAAGCATCAAACATCACCCAGGTAATCATCGCAGAAGCAGTAGCCATGTTAGTAGTGGCAAATGCCTGAACTGCCAAACCGTTTGCCGCTAAAGCCGATCCAGCATTAAATCCAAACCATCCAAACCACAACATTCCAGTTCCTAAAATGATAAATGGAATGTTGGCAGGTTGGTGCGTCTTGTTTTCTCTCCTACCGAGAACGAAAGCTCCTGCCAGTGCAGCAAACCCAGCACTCATGTGCACAACAGTACCTCCTGCAAAATCAAGGACCCCAAGTTTTCTCAGGAACCCATCTGGGTGCCATGTCCAATGTGCGAGAGGGCAATAAATCAACAATGAAAACAAGCACATGAAAATCAAATATGAGGTGAACTTCACGCGTTCAGCAAAACTACCGGTGATCAAGGCAGGCGTGATGATAGCAAACTTCAATTGGAACAACGCAAAAAGCAGAAATGGAAAAGTCGGTGCTAGTGATGGATGAGGGTTAAGACCTACATTATGAAAAGCAAAAAAAGTTGTTGGGTTGCCAATGAATCCACCAATACTATCTCCGAAGGCCAGACTAAAACCTACCAAGTACCAAAGCAAACTAATCACGCCCAAGGCAATAAAACTTTGCAGCATGGTGGAGATCACATTTTTGTAGCTCACCATTCCCCCATAAAAGAAGGAAAGCCCAGGCGTCATAAATAACACAAACGCGGCTGAAACAAGCATCCATGCGGTATCAGCTTTGTCAATGCTGCTGGACACATCCTGAATTGGCTCTTCCGCGCCGAACAAAACCAAAAGTTGTAAGGCACAAATGATGGCAAAAATTACGATCCAACGGGTTTTAGGTTTGCTCATGATCCTATCGAGGTAAATGTTTTGTCAAATTTCGGTTATTTAGGTCAAAAAATACCCTATAAACTCAAAAAATTACAGAAAACGATTTAGATCGATGCTATTTTAAATCCGATCGACCAGAAATAGGCTCAAGGCATGCCCCAACCGCATAAAGCCAAATAACTGATCGTTAAAAAATTAAGCCTTGCTATTCACCGGAGATCAGCTATTTTGAGACAACCTTAAATTCTATGCGAAAAATATATTTTTTCCTCCTGCTTGCTGTGGTCTATCCTACCGCCGCACAAATGCTCAAAGCTCCTGAAGTAAAAGAAGGCGATGGGCCATTTACACAACTCATCATCCGCGGGGTTACACTCATTAATGGAACAGGCGCGCCACCTATGGGGCCAGTGGATATAGTAGTAAAGCAGAACCGGATTATTGAAATAAAAAACGTTGGCTATCCTAGAGTTGCCATTAATCAAGACCGCAGACCAAAGTTAGAAGCAGGAGGCAAAGAGATTGATTGCAGTGGAATGTATTTGATGCCAGGCTTTATTGATATGCACGGACACATTGGTGGAGACCAAGCACCAATTGCAGAATATGTATTCAAACTATGGATGGCACACGGTATCACCACCATACGCGATCCATCCGCAGGTAACGGCCTTGATTGGGTACTTGATCAAAAAAATAAGAGCGAAAAAAATCTAATCACCGCTCCTCGCATCAAAGCCTATACTGCTTTTGGCCAAGGAAGCAAAACTCCGATCACCACTCCGGAATTAGCCCGCACTTGGGTAAATGAAAATAAACTTAAAGGCGCCGATGGAATTAAATTCTTTGGTGCTGCACCGGAGATCATGGATGCAGCATTGCGTGAAAATAAAAAGTTAGGCCTTCGCTCGGCTTGCCATCATGCACAAATGGATGTAGCCAGATGGAACGTGGTGAAATCCGCAGAAGCAGGACTCACCTCAATGGAGCATTGGTACGGTTTACCCGAATCGATGTTGGATAACAAAACAATTCAAAATTATCCGCTCAACTACAATTACTCCAATGAGC
>DASYSW010000560.1:0-5583 GCA_036002905.1 Chitinophagaceae bacterium | reverse complement strand
GTTTAACGGGTTTTGTATCTCATGTGCAATCCCCGCGGTAAGTTCTCCGAGCGACGCCATTTTTTCGGATTGGATAAGCTGCTGCTGTGTTAACTTCAGATCGTTATACGCTTTCTCGATTTTTATTTTCGCCTTATGTTTCTGCCGGGTATTTATGTAAAAGAAGATCGCTAATAACAACAATATCGCCATGCCACCCAGCAAAAACCAGGTCCTGATCCTGTTTTCATTAATAACTTTTTCGCTTTCTAAATGTTGAAGACGTAGTTGTTCATCAAAAGACATGTTCTGAAACTCGGCCAGGTTTTTAATCCTTTCTTTATACAAACTGTCCTTCGCAATCAATGCCAGGCCCTGGTACTTAAATGCGCTGTCAAACTGGTTATTTAACTTATAAGCGAGGTACAAATTTTCATAAGCCGTGCCCATATTATTCGGATATTCTCCCTGTCCAACGACGGTGCCCAATGATCGAACGACATCTATATTTTTCTGCGCGTAAATAAGGAGCGAATCTTTTTTTCCTTCAGCGCGAAAACAGTTGATCAGGCGGATATTGTTGCGCGCAATGCTGGTAGAATTTCCCTGCTCCTGCGCTGAGGTAAGTCCTGCATAATAATAGTGCCTGGCTACTTCTTTGTCTCCCTTTTTCAGGTATACATCTCCGATTATAGACAAGATAAAGCCCTTGTATTTATAAAGCGAAGATTCATCCGAGATCCGGTTTGCTTCCATCGCAAAAGCAAGTGCAGAATCAAGCTCGTTTATCAGTAAATAACTGCTTCCAAGATTCATGGCGGAAAGCAACTGACGGTTTGCATTGCCGATTTCTTTAGCGATTTTCAACGCTTCCTTAAAATGAAAAATCTGCTGCTGTATGTTTTGGGTTTGCTCCATCAGGATGCCAAACATGTGATGAGTAATGGATAACAACAAGAGCCTGCTCTTACCGGGTGAAGGCTCGATTGTAACCACGGGCCACGTTTCCTCTTTGTTATTTTGATCTTCAGTGATGGTCAGTGCTTGTAACAGGCATTTTAATGACGCAGGATATTTCCCCTCGTGAAGCAGTTGATAGCCTTTGATGACAAGACTGGATGCTTCAGGAAGCTTTTTATTGTTCTTTTGAGCCAATTGCAAGTTTTCGTCGGCATAATAGAGCGCAGTATCCCTGTTCAATTCTTCATAATAATAATAAAGAGCCCGCCCCGTTGCAAACCGAACTGAGTCAGAAGAAGCGTTCCTATAGGCAGTTTTCAGGCCATCTATATTTTTTTCCTGGGCAATAGATAAGAGAGGAAGAAATAAGACCCATATTGTCTTAACAATCTGTTTCATTTGAGTATTTCAGGAAATAGGTAATAAAATAGTGAACTCACTTCCTTCACCTTCTTTTGTTTCAACTCTAATCTCACCACCATGTGCTTTCACAATGTCATAAGATAAGGATAACCCCAGTCCTGTTCCCTGCCCCGTGGGTTTGGTAGTAAAGAAAGGTTGGAATATCTTTTCCTTGATCGATCCAGGAATACCAATGCCATTATCGCGAACCGCAATCTCTGTCTTATCAGCCAATTTTTTCGTACTAACAATCACTTGCGGCTTGTAGCCTGAAGCCTGCAGCTTGTCTATTTCATTCACAGCATAAAATGCGTTATTAATGAGATTTAACAGCACTCTGCCGATATCCTGTGGCACAATATTTATTTTTCCAATTGAATTATCAAACTGAGTTTTTATTTCGGCATTGAATCCTTTGTCCTTTCCGCGAAGGCCATGATAGGCCAACCGCAAATATTCATCAGCGAGCTTATTGATATCCGTAAGTTCTTTTTGACCACCGGTTGCTCTGGAGTGTTGAAGCATTCCTTTAACAATGGCGTCAGCTCTTTTCCCATGAAGGTTTATTTTTTCTGAGTTAGAAGCAATGTCATTGGCCATCGATTTCACTTCAGCAAGGTTTCCATTTTCAGCTTCAGCTTTCAGTTCCCTGATTAATTCTCCATTAACCTCTGAAAAATTATTGACAAAGTTCAACGGGTTTTGAATTTCATGTGCGATGCCCGCAGTAAGTTCACCCAGTGAAGCCATTTTTTCTTGCTGAATGAGCTGGGATTGGGTCGATCGCAAATTTTCCAAAGATTGATTCAGTTCCGAGGTCCGTTCTTTGACCTGCTTTTCCAGCGTTTCATTTTGCGACGAAAGGATTTGTTGTTTTTCTTTCGAGAGTTGCTCCACTTGTACAAGCTTCTGCCTCAGCGATTGACTAGTCATGCCAAAATGATAGCCTAAATATATGGCTAAACTCAAAGGCGCTATTAAAACTGCAAAAGAAGAATAAGATTCAATGCTGGAAATATTTAATACACCAAGCCCTGACAATAAATTGAGTGTCCAATAAATTAAATCGATTGTCACACCAATAAGAATTATCCATGCACCAGCTTTATTGTACGATATGGACTTTATGCTTATCCTAAGTATATCGATAAGTACCAGGACGGCGAGACACGTGCTGATTATTCCAACGTCTATGAAAAATAGGGCAGGTATCCCCATAGCCCCCGCTATTAATAACGACCAATAAATCCGCCCCCTTTTCTGACCGTATATTCTATAGATGCAATAAAGGAAAAGTATAAGATATGGCACTGTAACTATCAAAGAGAAAACAGCAAACTTAAATGCTGCACCATGATAATTTATATTACTTGCATTGATAATTAAAAACAGGACAAAGAAAAAATTAGATAGTGAGAAGTACAGGTTTATTTTCTGAGCAGGGAAAAAAATAAAAAGGGATAAATAGAGGATGAATAAAATAATTGCTACGCCTATTCCAATATGCATCCTGTTATTATAGGTGCGGTAATATCTTACCAAATTGTCATCATTTGCATTATCAAGTGGAGTTACCCAGAACTCCAACATTGATTTTGGCGCAAGTGCATAAATAGGATAGCGATTGGGTACATTGGCAAACCGAATGGCCAATGTTTGTTCTGTATTATATTTTATTGGAAAAGTAAGAGATATGCTATTGGGGCTATAATATTTCACCGAGTCAGGATTGGGGCTGACAATCCCTAACTGGTGTATTAAGATCCCTTCAAGATATACCTCTGAAGCACCTGTTTGATAAATACGCGATACTAATTGCCGGTTCAATAATGTGCTGTCGGTTGCCAGCTTCAACCGAAACCATACGATCCGGTTTTTAGGAATTTGTAGCACATCATATAAATCCTGGAAAAGATCAATAGACTGCCAGTTTGAATCATCAAAACCAGGTCTTGCCCAATCTGGGTTATCACCTGCATTGAATTTCCAGCCAGTATCCAAAGCCATCCATCCGCTGGCAAACCTTGTGGTTTTTGCAGCCTTTGTGCCAAGTCTAAACAGACTGGTCTTCTGTGCAACGACTAAAACAGGAAAAAGCATTAAAGCAATTACCAGGTGTTTCATGCTTCAATGCCTTTAGTTGGTAATTGGATAATAAACTCACAGCCCTCACCTTCCTTTGTTTCCACTTTTATTTCACCACCATGTGCTTTCACAATATCATAAGCGAGTGATAATCCCAATCCTGTTCCCTGCCCCGTTGGTTTTGTTGTAAAGAAGGGTTGAAATATTTTATCCAATATCTTTTGAGGAATGCCATTGCCATTGTCACTTACCCTGATCTGAACCTCATTATTTATTTTTCTTGTTTGAACGGAAACGAGCGGGTTGTAGTCAGCAGTGAGCTGCGAGCTCTGAGCCCTGAGTTTTTCGTTCACGGCATAAAAAGCATTGTTAATCAAATTCAGAAGCACTCTGCCAATATCCTGAGGAACGATATTTATTTTATCAATGGTTTTATCAAAATCAGTTTTTATTTCTGCGTTAAAACTCTTGTCTTTTGCACGCAAACCATGATAACTCAATCTCAAATATTCATCAGCAAACCTGTTAATGTCCGTTAGCTCTCTAGTGGCGCCACTGCTCCTGGAATGTTGCAACATATTTTTCACAATAGCACCGGCACGTCTGCCATGATGATTAATTTTCTGTTCATTTTCTTTAATATCTTTTGCAATTAGTATCGCTTCATCATTATTGTTACTCTTTAATTCGTTTTCAAGTTCTTCAATCAACTCATTATTCACTTCCGAAAAATTATTAACGAAATTCAAAGGGTTTTGTATCTCATGTGCAATACCGGCTGTAAGCTCTCCAAGCGACGCCATTTTTTCAGATTGAATGAGTTGGGATTGTGTCGATTTTAAATTTTCAAGGGATCGTTTCAATTCTGCTGTGCGTGTTGTTACCTGCCGGTCCAAAAGCTCTTTCTGAGAAGCTAATATTTGTTGCTTTTCTTTTTCCTGCGCAAGATTTTTTCTTGAAAGCATTTCTACTTCGACCAATTTATTTTGGAGCACAGTGTTAGTAAATGCAAAATCGAGTCCCAGGTAAACAGACGTGGCAACAGGAAGGCTTAACAAGGCGAGGTTAGAAAGAAGGTCACCATAACCGTAAACGTGCCCCAAGGGCCTGTACTGAAAATGAAAATACCTACCGCACACAAAAATGGCCCAAAAAATTAAAAACGATGTTGCTCCAGTAGCAATAATCCATGCACCGCGTTGCCCATTTTTTAATGCAGAATAAGAAATTCGGGCAATCTCAAGTGTTACAAGATTACTAAGTATATAAACCTGAATGAAGTCGCCAAACCTGTACGTAAACCGGTCAATCAGGAGTTCACTCGTTACCAGGATGACCAAGGCCCAATAGACTTTTCCTCTTTTTTTATTCAGTAATTCATATAAGGCGGTTAACAGGACAAGATAACTTATATGAAAGGCAGCAAACTGGAAAAACAGTCCATTGTACAAATGTGCAATAAAATGAGATGTGTTAAATTGGCTAATTTCGAAACATAGTGCCAACAACGCGTATAAGCTGAAATATAAATTCGCCTTCTGAGCAGGATAATACAGGTAAAACGCCAAATGAAGAATTAAAAAAATTAAAAAAACCCCTATCCTAAAAACATTGGAGGTAGCAGAACTGATATTTTCATCGTTGTATTTTTGGATGGCATAATCCAAATTATTTATCCTAATTCTGAAAACTGGATTTAGACGATTGATGTGTAAGGAATACGTTATTCCAGGCTGAAGAGCATAGCGAAATGCAATAATATTTTGTCTGTCATTTAAGATGCTGACATGGAAAGGTTTTCCTGATGGTTCGTATGCCCTTATTCCATTTACATTATTGCTTACTGTTCCAAACTTTTTTATCAGCTGGCCATTTATGTAGATTTCGGAAGCACCTGATTGTTCCACAATCATTGCTAATTCATCGATAATACTGCTGTCTACTGTAAAATGAAGCCTGAACCAAACTATACTGTTTTTCCAAAGCTGCGGTATTTCATGTATATCTAAAGCCGGGTTGATGTTTTGCCATTGGGTGTCATTATAGTCAGGATCAGCATAGCCTAAATTATCTCCTGAAATAAATCTCCAACCTGTATTTAATGGAATACCTTCTCTTGGTAATGTGTGTATTCTCACTTGTGAAAAACAAGTATAA
>DASYSW010000559.1:0-4058 GCA_036002905.1 Chitinophagaceae bacterium | reverse complement strand
TTCAATCGTAGTTACAGCTTTGTTAATACGTAGACCAGGAATGTTCTGTACAAGAAAATGAAAAAAACTTAGCAAGATTTCGAAGATGTTCCTTTCATAGTTGAAGTTACTTGCAGCATAAAGAAAATGATCATGAAACAGAATTGGAAAATCATTGCTGCATTTTCGGTTATTTACTTTATTTGGGGCACTACCTACCTGGCGATACTTTTTGCCATCAGGGATATACCTCCTCTTTTAATGTCGGCTATGCGGTTTCTATTGGCGGGTATCGTTCTTTATATTTTTTGTCTTGTAAAAAATGAACGGCATCCCGATTATACCTCTTTCATGAAGATCATGTTTCGGGGCATATTAATGCTGGTGGGAGGAACCGTATCAGTAGCCTGGGCTGAGCAATATTTACCGAGCAGCACAACAGCAATAATTGTCACGTCCGTTCCATTTTGGTTCGTATTATTGGACAGAAAGCAATGGTCCTATTATTTCTCAAATAAAATTTTAATTCTCGGGTTAGTAATCGGCTTTGTCGGGGTAGCATTATTGACAAACTTTAACCACACCGGGTCTGCGGACGTGGCACATGCCGCAAGTCGAACAACGGCCATTCTTGTTCTTATTGCAGGCGGTATAGCGTGGACCGGTGGCTCTCTGATCTCAAAATATAAACCGACTAGCCATTCCCTTCTGATGACGACCTCTATTCAACTAATAGTTTCCGGTTTCTTTTGTTTGTTCCTTGGCATTTTCACCGGCGAATCTGATCATTTTTATTTTCCGCAGGTGCGGCAAAGTGCCTGGCTGGGCTTTCTTTATCTCGCCGTATTCGGCTCTATCGTCACTTACCTCTGCTACCTGTGGTTGCTAAAAGTGAGACCTGCAGCACAGGTAAGTTCATATGTATATGTTAACCCGGTGGTGGCGATACTCCTCGGAGGTCTTATTGGCAAAGAATCAGTTACATGGTTACATATTCTTTCACTCGGTGTGATCCTGTTTGGAGTATTGTTGATCAACCTGCCGAAATACAAAATAGCCAAACCCAAAAAAATAAATTTGAAATATGAAGAATATTGCGCCTGATATTTTTCGAAAGCGCCTGCTTATCGAAGGGTATTACAACATTGTTGTTACCGAAGACACAATAAAAAAGTTTTTCTATTATATCACGGATAACCTGTCACTTCGGACATATGGTGCTCCTGTTATTCATGCGACAACTGATATTGGCAGGGAGATTAACCAGGGCTACGATGCGTTTATCCCTTTAATTGACTCAGGTATCTATATGGGTGTTTGGGTGAACAGAAGATTTTTGTCGTTGGTTATTTATACGTGCAAAGATTTTAATGGGGATGAAGCGCTCAGAAGGACGAAACTCTTTTTCCAAATCAACCAGGCTGAACATAAATCTTTTTAAAATGATCGTTAGAACCTGGCATGGCCGGACGAAAACAACGGATGCCAAAACATATCGTCAATTTGTGATCGATACAGGTATTACAGAATATACTTCTGTCGAGGGAAATCTCGGTGCACAGATCTGGCAGCGGAAAGAAGGTGACATCACTCATATCTGGACAGTGTCGTGGTGGAAGGACCTGGAAAGCATTAAAGCCTTTGCAGGTGACGAAATTGAAAAGGCTAAATATTACGAAGACGATAAAAAATATTTATTGGAATTCGAGCCAACCGTGGTGCATTATGAGGCTTTTGATTTTAGAAAAGTGTCATAGAGTTGTGTCCTTGTGACTACTTTGTGTTCCTCGTGACCCTTTTGGAACACAAAGCTGACAAAGAACCACGACGGACACAAAGAATGCACAAAAGTCGCAATAAGCTGATGCCAACAGAATCCCTTTGGGATAAGGTTGAATTATATTTTTGTGTCGCTGTTGCTAAGGTAATAAGGTTGACCCCGAAGCCGTAAACTCATTGCGTGTCTTTGCATCCCGACAAATCGGGACAGGTTCGCGTGAAATCAAAAATTGAATCCGAACGAAATGAACCGAGCATGAAACAGCAAATGACACTTCAATACCAATGACTCCACATTCCAATTTTTTCTCTGAATGGCCAGGGAATGGAAAGAAGAATGATCAAGAGGGCGAGAAGATAAAAAACCAACGTGCGCCGGTGCTTTGACTGATCAGTGATCGCTTTTTTGCCCTGGGACTTTCCAATATGGAGGAGAATGATGGCGATGAGCATGCCAACCGGGTGTTCAAAGGCAAAAAATCTTTTCACCGGCTCATGCATTACAGCCGTAAAGCTGGAACCTTTGAAAGCCCCGAAACCGCGGTCGTTAAAATACCAGAGCACAAGGCCGATTAATAGCATCAAATCGGCAAAACCGGTAAGCATAGAACCCGTTCTTGCATCGCCACGGGTAAAAAGACGATTGCCTGCTGTAAGACTATTGAAAATAGCTATAAGCAACAAAAGCAGCACAACCCAACGAATCACACTGTGAAGATGTAATAGAAAGGAATACAAGTCGGGATTCATATATTTTGGTTTAGTACCAAAGATAGATAGATAATAATAGATTACCACAAAGACACGAAGCCGCAAAGTAACACGAAGTCTTGGAGAAACTTTGCGTCTTAACGCCTTCGTGGCAGCATTGGTGAGACGTGAATGTTGAATGTATGTCGTCAAACGTGAGACGTGAATCGCGAGTCGTGAATGGTCAATACGTCAACCGTGAGACGCAAACGTGAACCGTGACAATTACTCACGACTCACTACTGACCACTCACGATGCCGAGCAGAATTCCTGAAAGATGAACGTAGTGCGACGCAACGGGAGATGCTATGAAAAACGAATGCCCGCAACAAAATAAAAATCGCAATCTCAAATCTCAAATATCAAATATCAAATCTAGTCCACCCAATCCGCGATGAAGACATTTGTATCGTGTCCTCCCCCATTGTTCCGGTTGCTGCAGAAAACGATTTTTTTGCCATCGGGAGAGAACATCGGGAAGGCATCGAACGTGTTGCTGTGCGTAAGTTGAGTAAGTCCCGTACCATCTTCATTGATGCTGTAAAGATCAAATGGGAAACCGCGTTTATATTTGTGATTGGAAGCAAAGATGATCCTCTTGCTATCAGAAAAAAATGCCGGTGCCCAGTTAGCCTGTCCATAATTGGTGACCTGGTGGGCATCGCTGCCATCAGCGTTCGCAACAAACACTTCCATGTTGGTAGGAGCTACTAAATTATCTGCCAGCAATTCCTTGTACTCTCTTATTTCTGCTTCTGTTTTCGGGCGACTTGCACGCCAGATGATTTTTTTACCATCAGGACTGAACCATGCGCCCCCATCATACCCAAGTGTGTTGGTGACCTTCTTTTCTTTACGTGTATTAATATCCATTATGTAAAGATCAATGTCTCCATCCTTATCGCTTGTGTAGATCATTTTGTTTCCATCGGGGGACAAAGTGCCTTCAGCATCATAGCCCTTTGAATAAGTAAGTTGCTTAACGATCTTTCCATCGAGGTCGGCCATGAAAATATCGTAGCTGTCATACAGCGGCCAAATGTATTTGTTACCGTATTTGCCTCTGTCTGGAACAGGCGGGCAGGTATCAGCTCCTAAATGCGTAGACGCATAGATGATGTGTTTACCATCTTTTGTGATAAAAGAACAAGTGGTTCGACCTTTGCCGGTGCTGATCATTTTGTATTCAAATTTATCGCCGGGTTTTTCCGGGACCTTTCCATAAAAGATCTGGTCGCACTTTAAACCTTCATTTGCATTTGTCCGCTGAAAAACGATATACTTTCCGTCATAGCTCCAATATGCTTCGGCATTGTCGCCTCCAAAAGTCAGTTGCTGCACGTTTTTGAAATGAGTTTCATCGGGGAAGAGCAATGTGTCAGGTGAATGGTGAATGGTGAGTGGTGAGTAGGGAGTAAAGGCTGCTTTTTGCTTAAATGAAAAAAATGCAACAACGAAAATTAAAATCAAAGCCAGGATAAGTTTTTTCATGCGAATTCGTTTAATCGTAATTAATCTGTGCAGTCAGCGATCAATCTGTGTGATCTTT
>DASYSW010000558.1:0-2220 GCA_036002905.1 Chitinophagaceae bacterium | reverse complement strand
AATTACAGTGAGGTAAGGGAAGAGCGCCACACCGAAACCTACCCGAATATATATCGCCCAATGAATACTGGAACGCACTCTTCCGGCGGAGTATCTTCAGCTTTTTCCAAAAAGTCAACTAATTCACCAAAGCAGGCGACCACACATAAAAATTCTTCTCCTTTCGTCAAAAAGGTCCTGTCAAGTAACCTGTTTTCAAATCAAGGGAAACATCATATAACAGCACAAGCGAAACGTAAATAATTCTAATTAAATACAGAATACGTTTATTTATTGGCTGACGCGAGCCCGGATATCATTTCAACTTGCATTTTGCTTCTAGCGCGTCCACAAATTCCTTTGTTATCGGTTGAAATCAAGACATATTTCCAGGATATGGCCAATCACTACGCACAATTAATTCATGGTGATTTGAGTTATGAGCTCTGCGGAGTCCTGCTCACACACGAAGGGGTATGGATTAGAAAAGATAAACCCATGATTCCATGGCTACGACTTGGTCTTCATTCCTATTTTAATTCCTGTTCAATTTATGACCTGACGGATCCACATCATTATAGATCCTTTGACTACTGGCATGATTGGAATGCGACCTTATTAAGAGCCGTAATTAACTATAAACTTCAAAGTAAAAGGTATTAAGTGGCTGTTTTCTGGTTATAACTCCAATTCATTCACAGGGTTATCAGTAATCTGGCAAAATCGCCCGCCCCAGCTATCCACTCCCCTGATTTGCAAAAATCAATAATTGTCGCAGAAACCATTTCGGGTTAAAGTCTTTTTTACTAAAGAAATAACCGGCAGTTGCAGATTTCAATTAGGTAACCGCAGCGTATAAAAATACATTCGTACCAGCTAAGATTATCCCAATTATCTTAAACCGTAAAATAACAACCATGAAGAAAATTATCGTTCTTCCGACAACAGCTTTCTTATTGTCGCTACTTTTAACTTCGACAGACGGTAAAGCACAACAACCTGAGGCGACGAACTACACCTATAAAATTTTTCAGGCTCCTAACAAAAATTATGGGTACGATATTTTCCAGAATGGAAAGATCGTTTACCATGAATTTGCTTCGACGAGCCAGGCGGAAAATTCAAGCCAGCCAAAACCCTCCGGCGCATCCAAAGTAAATACTACGAGCCCTGCATTTAATACCAGGCAAAATCTGGCGTTCATGAAAGCAGAGCATGCACAAAAAGCCGCGTTACTGGCCATTGAAAAAATGAAGCGAAGGGAATTGCCGGTGTTAAGTAATGATGAAATAAAAACAATCATTACCCAATAAGACTGCTAATACAATAACCCCTGATAAAAAATTATTTATGAAACAATTTTGTACACATATTGTCATCCTCATGATGATCATAGCCGGTATGAACAATACGACGCAGGCACAAAACTTTCGTGTGGTTGATGCAAATAAATCAAAGAATGCAAATCCAAGTAACAACAGTCTCTTAGGGTTGTTTCCAGATAATGACCAGGGAAACATCTATGATTGGGGACATGCAGATACGTATTATGCGGTACTTAACGGAATAGCCTATTTTTCTGCAGATGATGGCGCCCACGGAGCTGAGTTGTGGAGAAGCGACGGCACGGAGAAAGGTACCTTTATGGTCAAGGACATTAATCCGGGAACGGCTACATCAAATATAAATGACATTACGATTTCCGGCGGCAAAATTTTCTTTAGCGCAACCGATGGAGCAAAGGTGCAGGGAATCTGGATTACGGATGGCACTGCACAGGGTACCCAACCAGTAACAGATATCGGTGCTGTCGGCTCTGCCAATCCGAGCTATTTAACGGATGTCAATGGTGTTTTATATTTCTTTACAGATAATTATTACTATGGATACCAGGCCTCCCAGCTTTGGAAAACAAATGGCACACCTGCAGGCACTGAATTAATTACAGATTTTTATTTTGGCGGTGGATTTAATTTTGGATCCCAGGGAAGGCAAATAACCAATGTAAACGGCCATGTTTTTTTTAGTATGTCAAATTACGGCTGGGCTCCAGAGCTCGGTTTTTCTGATGGCACGAATGCAGGTACAATAATCCTGGATTCTATAAATTCACTCGGGAGTGGTAGTAATCCGACCTACCTGACATCATTTAATGGCTCACTCTATTTTTCAGCATTTGACGGTACCGGTTTTCATCTCTGGACATCCGATGGAACCACTGCAGGGACACATAGGATCAAT
>DASYSW010000557.1:0-7566 GCA_036002905.1 Chitinophagaceae bacterium | reverse complement strand
TATAGGAGAGCTTCATCCATTTAAACAATATACAGGAACGAAAGCAAGGTTTGACACAGAAGCTGGACAACAAATCGTGACTTGTTTTATCCATAACATTTCAGAATTTACATTATCAGCAAAACAAAATAGTTTTGAAATAATTAATATTGCCGAATATTTTGACGACAACGACAGGACGAGTATTCCAAGAATTATTACATTGCTTTTAAGAAAAAAATAGAAACTCTATTGCAGGCTTAAAATATGCCTACCGCTAACATTGGGTTTTGTGCAAGTTGGGCAAACGGAATATCAATAAGCATTTGTAATTCTATTTACTTTTGTTCTGGCTGAGGTACATCGCTGAACTTTTGTACTTTACTTAAACTTTATATTTTCAATCAGCAGCGGTTACGGGCAGACGGAATGCTATTTTCCAACCTGCACAAAGCCCTGCCCGTTGTGTGCAAACCCAGGACGAGCTTTCAGTCTTCAACAACCAAAACCATAATTATGCAACGGAGAACGTTTATCAAAAATTCAACGCTGACGGCTATTAGCGTTAGTGCTTTTGGAGCCTTAAGCTGGAATGGCAAAAACTTTGAAGGCGACACGCCAACAACTACTGATATTCTTGGTCCATTCTACCGACCCGGTGCACCGCTTCGAACCAATCTTAGGGTCCCGGGTTCAAAGGGAGTACAGATTGTTTTAAAAGGAAAGATTTTCAGAGAGGATGGAAAAACACCTATAACAGATGCTTTTGTAGAAATCTGGCATTGCGATGAAAACGAAATGTATGATAACACTTCCGACGAATACAAATATCGTGGCGGACAAAAAACAAAAGCAAATGGGATGTACGAATTCAAATCTATTTTGCCCGTTCCTTATAAAGCTGTCCCCACTATCGAAACATCCTGGCGACCGGCACATATACATATGCGAGTTTCAGTACCTGATCAACAAGACTTGATCACGCAGGTCTATTTTAAAGGGGGTAAGTATGTTGACAGCGACAAATGGGCGTCAGCGCCACAAGCTGTCAACAGAATCCTCACCATGCATACGAATAATTCTGGTGAAAACGAAATTGTCTTTAATGTCGTAATGAGTAAAGAAATCCCGCTTGACAAAAAAGTCTACGATAACATCACGGGACTTTATGACGTTGGCGATAATAATTTCGTTGAATTTAGCAAAAGCGATGACCTGCTGTTTATGAAACAAAATGGACAGCTTTGGGCAAGTTTGAAATACATGGGCAATAACACATTTGAAGGTGGCATAGGTTATCCCAAGGTGACTTTCGCTCTGCAAAAAGACGATACAGTAAAAGTGGTGATAGTTGCAGATATACCAATATTAAAAACATACAACGGAATTAAATACCTGAAGTACAAGTAACAAAGTAATTACTATCAAAATTAGATAGCCTGCACACAAAAGGCGGTTTGGCTATATGGCGGCTGGACGAATATTTTCTCGGCTTTTAGTTCGCTAATCATCTTCAGGCCGGGCTCGACGAATAAAGCCGAGCTGTAGTTCGTAACATCAACATTTGTAACTTTACCCAGCAGCGGTTCCGGGCTGGACGTTTTTCAAATACCGCCACATCGCCAAGCCGTGTCCGTTAACGGTAAGAATTGAGCGTGGCTTAAAACATTTCAATTCAATTCTATAATCAGTATGGATGTAAAACAAGCATATAATATTTGGGCAGACCAATACGACTCAAATAGCAACAAAACAAGAGACCTTGAAGCAATATCCTTAAGAGCCATTTTACCTGATATTAAATTTGATAACTGTTTAGAAATAGGATGTGGTACAGGAAAAAATACCGAATATCTTATAAAGAAAGCAAAACAAGTTACAGCAGTTGACCTTTCAAATGAAATGCTTGCTAAGGCAAGACAAAAAATTAATACTGACAATGTTCAATTTATTCAAACAGACATTAAAAATGATTGGACTTTCGTGACCAAACAATACGACCTTGTAACTTTTAGCTTAGTGCTTGAGCATATAGAAAACTTGAATGACATTTTTAAAAAAGTATCCAATGTAATACGCTCAAATGGTTATGTCTATATAGGAGAGCTTCATCCATTTAAACAATATACAGGAACGAAAGCAAGATTTGACACAGAAGCTGGACAACAAATCGTGACTTGTTTTAACCATAACATTTCAGACTTTACATTATCAGCAAAACAAAATGGTTTTGAAATAATTGATATTGCCGAATATTTTGACGAAAACGACAAGACGATTATTCCAAGAATTATTGCATTGCTTTTAAGAAAAAAATAGAAACTCTATTGCAGGCTTAAAATATGCCTACCGCTAACATTGGGTTTTGTACAAGTTGGACAGACGGAATAGCAATAGGCATTTGTAATTCTATTTTGCTTTTGTTCGGACTGAGGTGCATTACTGAACTTTTGTACTTGACTTAAACTCTATATTTTCAATCAGCAGCGGTTACGGGCAGACACAATGCTATTTTCCAACCTGTACAAAGCCCTGCCCGTTAGCGGTTATTGTAGATGCATCTCTCTCACTACAAAGGGAAGTTTAAATAAAGATCAAACAATGTAATTTTATCAACAAATCGACTTTTAACTAATAAGCTGCCTGGCTAAATACTTGACAAATGAAAAAAAATTTTTTGCTAGTATTTGTATCCGTTCTTTCTATTATTTTTATGACTATCCACCTTGCAGGTGACATTATTCTTGGAATGGAAAAAGGAGGAGCCTTAAACCTTGTTATTTTGCCTGTTCTTACTTTATGGCTATATGGAACCTTAGTACTTTCAGGAAAGCGTTGGGGATATATAACTATGCTATTGGGGGGACTGTTGGGTTTACTAATGCCAGTGCTTCACATGAAAGGAAATGGAATTAATCCTGAGTTATTAAAGTCCAGTGGAGCATTCATATTTGTGTGGACTTTAATTGCTCTCGGGACCACTTCGTTATTTGCAGTTACTCTTTCCACAATAGAATTATGTAAACTACGACGAACAACTAACTCAAATGTTCAATGAATTCGAGAAACTTAATTTTTTGTTATGGCTTATTTAGTGAGGAAAACAACCTCTAACACTCGGTTTGCTGTCATGCTGGCGGACGGAAGAGCAATCAGCATTTGAACAACTATCAACTAATACCGGCAGACGAATATCAATTGAGCATCTATTATTAACTTCATCATCAGCAATTTTATTTGGCTTTAGTTCCGGCTGGACGAATATAAATTCCAGCACAGCAGCAAGCCCTGAACGTTATCTGCAACTCGTGATACACAGCGACTTCAAACTGCCTGCAAGAAATTTACTTTACTTAGACACATTAACTTTGACAACTCAATACAAAAATTTATTATGACAGCAGAAATTATCACACTCCTTGCAAATCTGGCACTTGCACTATCATTTATTGTAGGACTTGTATTCGGTATTGCACAAGTTCGGGCAGCAGCACGAGATCGCAAAGAGCGGCTCACTCTTGAGACATTGCGCAACTTTCAAACACGATAATTTTCTGAACTCATGAATTTTGTTACTAACTCTGATGTGCCACTAACTCATAAAGAATGGCAAAAGCGTCCTCCTACCGAACAAATTATGGTTACGCAATTTGCACAACAAATGGAATCACTGGGCATTCTTGTAGCGGAGCGGTTAATAAATATTGATCTCGTGGATAAAACGATTGGTTCATTAGTGACGACTGCTTGGGAGAAATACAACATAATGATTCTTGATTCAAGGCAGACCAGACCAGACCCTTTTCTTTGTGAGTATTTCCAATGGCTCGCGGAAAGGATTGATAAACGACTGAAAGATAATCCACGAACACCATTTTATGAGACATCATACTAACGATTAAAAGCAACGAGAGATCATCACTGGTTCAAACATTTGTGAGTATTTACAACGACACATCTTCGTGTCCAAAGTCGGGTGATGCAGATAACATAGCTATTTGAAATAGCGGGGCTTGAGGGGAAGAGCAATCGGCGGCAAATCTTTACTGGGCTTCAGTGCGGGCTTGACATTAATAATTAATCCGTAAATGTTATCTTCAACAAAATATTTTCACTAGAACATTTGTACGGGCTGGATGATCAATGAATATCCTGCCATCGCAAATACTCGAACGTTGGAGGTAACTGTAAAATGACTTTATGAATACCAAGAGTTTCGGGCATGACATGGTAAAAGCTTTCATCATAGCATTTCTTGTTCTATTTCCTCATTTTGTCCCGTTGCCATTTTATTCTTATGCTATTATTTGTTTTGCTGTTATCGTTATTTATTTACGAAGGCAAAATAAGACGCTACGGGATCTTGGGCTTAAAAGCGAGAGTTTAACTACTCATACATTTTTCATAGGAATTTTATCAGCTTTGATTTGGATAGCATTTAATAAGTGGGTTTATCATCCATTTATAACTCATTTTTTTGTTATTGAGCCTTATACTGAATACGATTTCATTAGAAAGAAACTATTAAACTTGATTTTTACGCTTATTGCCGGCTGGATAGTAGGTGGTTTATATGAAGAATTAGTTTTTCGTGGGTTTATTCAGATAACTGTTCGTGAATGGTTGGTCAAATCGAGACATTCATTTTGGCTCGCCGGAGTTTTGACAAGTAGCTTGTTTGGGGTTTATCATTGGCAACAAGGCATTTTTGGTATAACCGCTACCGCTCTGGGGGGATTGTTTTGGACATTTCTTCTATGGCGTTACAAAGGAAATTTATGGTATCCTATTATTTCACATGCCGTTTTTGATACGAGTGCATTGACCATGATTTATTTTGGAATAACGATTTAGAGAACCTTAACGAGAACAACTACCGCCAACAAAAGTATTGCTGCAAGTAGGGCAGAACGTTGAAACATCAGCGATTTGCATCGCTGTACTTTAGTCAGGACTTGACAAATATCTATTTCGCTTTTAGTTGTTAACTTCAATTCTATATCATTTTTAAGCAGTTGCTCCGGGCTGGACATTATCAAATATCCCACCTGCAGCAATACTCGGTCGTTGTGCGTCATTTTGTAGTGACGATTCATCAAAAAATTAACCCTCACCGATTGTAGGAAAGATAAAATTAGATTTATTTACGAACGAATTCGTAACATTGTTTGTTTGGAACTTTTAAAAAGGATCTTTAAACTTTCAAAAATGAAATCATCTTTCATTATAGTAATTATCACACTATTTATTTTCCAATTCCAGACAGCAGCGACTAAAATCAGAGAAGCCGAATTTGTTAACCTTGGTGGTATTGAGCAATGGATTACTATCCGTGGGGAAAAAGAAAGCTCACCGCTGCTTCTTATATTGCACGGTGGTCCTGGTGATGCGCAATCATGTTTTACAGATGTTTATGCTGACTATGAAAAGAAATTTATTGTAGTGCAATGGGACCAGCGGGGATCAGGGGAAACCTTTGGTAAATACCATGAACAAACGCCCAATCTTACAATAGAGCAATTGGTAAGCGATGGAATTGAACTGGCAGAATATTTGAAAAAACGTTTTGAGCAAAATGACTTAATTGTTTTGGGTCATTCACTTGGAACAGCGATTGCAACGGGTATGGTTATTAAACGGCCTGATCTTTTTAAATCGTATGTAGGCACCGGGCAAATTGCCAGTTGGGCTGAAGCAGTACAATGGCTTTTTGATTTTATGAAAAGTAAAGCCGTCGAATCCGATGATAGTTTATTGTTAGACGAACTAAATAAAATTGGCATACCTGATCCAAAAAATGCCGATCAATTTTTTCATTTTACGAGAACCAGGAGGAAATACCTGGATGTCGCCGATATGTCATGGTTTGACACTTTGAGAAAAAAAGTTACAAGGCTTCCAAAACCTGAGTTTAATAACCTTGAAGGCGGGAGTCTTTTTTCTAGTAATGTTCTTTTGCCATATCAACTTGAAGAACGTCTCTCTACCAGTGCATTGAATTTTAAAACTCCCTATTTAGTTATACAAGGCAGTGATGACTTGTTTACGCCAACTGAGCCTGTCAGGAATTACTTTGCTAAAATAGCAGCTCCAAGAAAAAAACTGGTTATTATAGAAAACGCCGGACACTTTGCTTTTGTAACAAACAAACAGAGATTTATCGGAGAAATTGAAGAATTCATGGGAGAGTTAAATAGCAATTGATGCTACTCAAAGGAAAGAAATGAACGCACAACATTAGTGTTTGCAATAGCAGGGCTTGACCGAAGAGCATTCGGCAGCAAATCTTTACTCAGCAACATTTCTAACTTCGCGTTAGTAATTAAGCTGCAAATGTTATCTTCAGCGAAATATATTTAAACCAGTATATGTCCGGGCTGGACGAACAGTGAATATTCTGCAAATCGCAAATACTTTTACGTTATGTGGCATTTTAACTAGCCCAAATGAAGACAGAAATTAAGCAAATGGAGTTTGATAAACTGCGCTTCGCTTACGAAACAGTGAAGAGGTTCTTGGAAGACCAGTCAGGTGACACCGTTGACTCTCTAAAAACTTAAATTGCTGATGACTTAGGAATGAAGGGAGATGACAACTATTATATGCTCGCAGAGTTTGTCAAAAAGTTCGAGTTAGAGCACGATGGTTTTGATTATGATAAACATTTCTATTCAGAAATGGAACTCTACGACTCAACCGCAGCACTGATTAATCTGCTTTCTCTTTCAATCATGATTCCGCTAAAAGCTATTGAACTTCTAACGCAAAATAAAATTCATATCCTAAAGCCGGTTTTTTATACTCCACCTCGAAAAGTCACTGACATGAAATTTAAAGATTTGTTGACATGGTATATTGAAGGAAAATATACACAGGCCGACAGCATAAAATATCAAATAAAAAATGCCACATAACTAGGCGTTTTCAGCTATGCTGGCTTGACGAATAACTCCTGATCAACATAACAACATTCAGCTTCAGCCTCAATTTTCCGTAACACAAATGAGCTGCATAATATATTCTCAACTTTAGTAACTTTAATCAGCGACAGTTCGAGCTGATGGAATACGGAATACCAGCCCTGCAGCAAGCCCTGGACGTTAGCAGTTATTTTATTGGAAACGTTTAAATTAATCAAATGAAAAGTATCAATAGAAAAAAATTTATAAGCCGTTTAGGAACAGGTGTTGGGGGGAGCTTTTTTAGTACAAGTTTAATAACAGCTTTTAAAAACGAGGATTGTAAAATTACTCCTGTACAGGAATTAGGACCTTATCCCGCAATGAAGTATAGGACACAACCTGACCATGATGTTGATTTGACAAAAATTGAAGGTCAGACAGGAATTGCAACCGGTCAGATTATTACAGTTTTTGGTAAAATTACCAATAAACATTGTAACCCTGTGGCATCAGCCGTTGTTGAAATCTGGTCGGCAAATCATTATGGAAAGTACCGGCACGAATTCGATACCAAAGGACAAGACGACCCTAATTTTCAAGGCTGGGGACAAGCAATAACAAATAAAAATGGAGAGTATCGATTTAAGACAATTGTTCCAGGGTTATATTCAGAAAGAGCACGTCA
>DASYSW010000556.1:0-12874 GCA_036002905.1 Chitinophagaceae bacterium | reverse complement strand
CCCCAGGTTTCGGCCACCAGATTGATCCCTTCAGTGGTTCCCCGGGTGAAAACGACCTGCTCCCTGGATCCGGCGTTAATGAATTCCTGTGCCGCATCACGGCTCTTTTCCATAGCAAGAGTAGCCTCTTCAGCCAATGTATGAATGCCCCGATGAACATTCGCATTGTAGTGAGTATAATAATTTACCAATGCATCAATAACCGACTGCGGTTTTTGAGAAGTAGCTGCATTGTCAAAATATACCAGTGTGTTGCCCTTCACCTCGCGGTTCAGGATCGGGAATTGCCTGCGAATCGCATCAATATCCAATCCCTTTTTTATCGTCGTAGCTGATTCAATCATGACCATCAAATTCTAAACGTTCTGAAATAAGTTTATCTACGTATTCACGTATAGGCTCGGGGCGGATATGCTCAAGGACATCGATCGCGAATGCATGAAGCAATAACGATCTCGCAATTTTTGAGGGAATTCCCCGCGATTGTAAATAAAACAAACCTTCTTCATTCAACCGGCCTACCGTACAACCGTGTGAACATTTTACGTCATCAGCAAAGATCTCTAGCTGTGGTTTTGTGTTTACACTGGCATCGTCCGAAAGCAAAATATTTTTGTTTGATTGATACGCATTTGTTTTTTGCGCCTGCGGCTGGACAAATATTTTCCCGTTGAATACACCTGTCGCTTTCTCGTCAATAATGCCTTTATATAATTCGTTGCTAAAGCAGTTCGGTTTTACATTATCAACCACCGTATGGTTGTCGACGTGGGTTTGTCCTTTTTGTAAATACAACCCGTAAAGATGTCCTTCGCAATATTCTGAATCCAAAACAAGATTCAGGTTGTTGCGGATGATGCCACCATTTAACGAAATAGTAACTGTATGCGTATAGCTTTTTGCTATCTGGCGAATATGCGTTGTACTCACCTGGTTAGTGTGTGCAGAATCATTTTGAATTTTGTAATACTCTGTCCTCGCATGTTTATTAACAATGATCTCCAGTACCTGGTTTGTAAAGCTTTCATCCAGCCCAAGTGTTGCATAAGTTTCTACGATCTGCAATTGTGCATTTTCAGATACGTACACAAGACTACGCGGCTGAGATAACACATTCCCCGATCTTGAATCAGTAACATTATAGATGTAGATAGGCTGCTCAACGATCTGTCCTTTCTTCACAAAAATGAACACACCGTCTTTTACGAAAGCGGTATTCAGTGCATTGATACCGTCCTTCTGGTACTTGCTGCTATGGCCGAGGTGTTTTGAAACAATGTCCTTGTATTCATTCTTTGCTGCTTCCTCCAATGGCATTACAAGAATTTGATTCGAACGAATGGTTGAAAGAGGGAAAGAAAATATTCCATTTACAAATACCAGTTCGGTCGCCTGTTCATATCCCGGCAGGCGAATTTCCTCCAGCTCCACAGCTGAAACGGATGTGTGCTGGTTAAGTTTATATTCTTTATTAAACAGAGGACTGATACGGGTGTATTTCCATTCTTCATGCTTTACAGGAATACCGAGCCTGTTAAAAGAATCGAATCCTTTTTTGCGAATAGCCCGCAAGCCACTTGTCGTGTCAGATGACTGTAATTGGTCAAAATGCTCTCTTATATATTGAAAGTTGTCCATTTGCTTAGCTGTGTGCTGCTAGCTGTAAGCTACAAGCTTCATGCTGCAAGCATTCATTTTTATCTATTAACTTTTATCTATCATCTATGAGTTATCATCTAACCACTTCCTCAGCGACTTCATTTTTAATAAAATCATACCCTCTTTCTTCCAGCTCCAACGCCAATTCCTTTTTTCCTGTTTTTACAATGCGTCCATTATAAAGCACGTGTACAAAATCCGGAATGATATAGTCCAGCAGGCGCTGATAGTGGGTAACCACCAACACCGCATTGTCTTTACTTCTTAATTTGTTCACGCCATTAGCAACGATACGGATGGCATCAATATCCAGCCCTGAATCAGTTTCATCAAGAATTGCCAGTTTAGGCTGGAGCATCGCCATCTGGAAAATCTCATTTCTCTTTTTCTCACCACCCGAGAAACCTTCATTCAACGAACGGCTCAACAATGACTGGTCAATGTTCATCAGCGCCATTTTCTCCTTCATCAGTTTTAAGAAAGCAACGGCATCCAATGGTTCTTGTCCACGGTATTTGCGGATCTCATTCACTGCTGTTTTGATAAAATTGGTAGTCGTTAATCCCGGAATTTCTATCGGGTACTGAAAAGCAAGAAACAACCCCTCACTAGCTCTTTCTTCGGGAGAAAGTTCCAACAGATCTTTTCCGAGAAATTCAACGGAACCTTCTGTTACTTCATAGTTTTCTCTTCCGGCGAGCACAGACGCAAGTGTACTCTTCCCGGAACCATTTGGTCCCATGATGGCATGTACTTCTCCTGGTTTGATCTCAAGATTGATACCGTTTAAGATTTTCTTCTCTTCAATCCCCGCGTGCAAATTTTGAATCGTCAACATAGTTTTAATAAAAAGTCAAAAGTTAAAAATCAAAAAAATATAGAGTCTCTGTGTTCCTTTTTGTTCTCTGTGCCTCTGTGGCAAAAATGACCACGGAGACATTGAGGCCACGAAGTTGCACGGAGTTTTATCCCACGCTGCCTTCGAGGCTGATCGCGAGAAGCTTTTGCGCTTCCACTGCGAACTCCATCGGCAACTGGTTCATAACTTCTCTTGCAAATCCATTTACAATTAACGCTACCGCTGTTTCTGTATCAATACCGCGTTGGTTGCAATAAAATATCTGGTCCTCTCCGATCTTGGAGGTCGTTGCCTCGTGCTCTACGATAGCGGAGTTATTTTTCACTTCGATGTATGGAAAAGTGTGTGCCCCGCATTTATCGCCCAACAACAATGAATCGCATTGAGAAAAATTGCGCGCATTTTCGGCCCTCTTGCCTACGTGCACAAGGCCGCGATAGCTATTATTGCTGACACCTGCAGAAATACCTTTTGATACAATGCGGCTCTTCGTGTTCTTTCCAAGATGTTGCATCTTAGTTCCGGTATCAGCCTGCTGGTGATTATTAGTCACGGCCACTGAATAAAATTCACCAACGGAGTTATCACCTTTTAAGATCACGCTTGGATATTTCCAGGTAATAGCCGATCCTGTTTCAACCTGTGTCCACGAGATCTTTGAATTGATGCCGGCACAAATGCCACGCTTAGTAACGAAGTTGTAAATGCCTCCATTACCTTCTTTATCACCCGGGTACCAGTTCTGTACTGTTGAATATTTGATCTCAGCATTATCTAAGGCAATAAGCTCAACAACCGCCGCATGCAATTGATTTTCATCACGCATTGGTGCAGTACAACCTTCGAGATAGCTCACATAACTTCCTTCTTCTGCTATGATCAGTGTTCTTTCAAACTGCCCGGTGTTTTCCGCGTTAATGCGGAAATAAGTGCTCAGTTCCATTGGGCAGCGAACACCTTTCGGTATGTAACAAAATGATCCATCACTGAATACTGCTGAATTCAGAGAGGCAAAATAATTATCGGTAATAGGCACGACCGTGCTTAAATACTTCCGTACAAGTTCAGGGTGCTCCTGTATCGCCTCGCTGATCGAACAGAAAATGATTCCAAGTTCTGCCAATTGTCCTTTGAACGTTGTGGCGATCGACACGCTGTCGATCACCGCATCCACTGCAACACCACCCAGACGTTTTTGCTCATCAAGCGAAATACCCAATCTTTCAAATGTGCGCCGCAATTCCGGATCTATTTCGTCAAGACTTTTTGGTTTTATTTTTTGCTTGGGAGCCGAGTAATAAATAATATCCTGGTAATTGATGGGTGGGTAATCTACATTCGCCCATTTCGGTTCCTGCCCGGCAATGCGTTGCCAGTGGCGGAACGCCTTTAGTCTCCATTCAAGCATCCATTCTGGTTCATTCTTTTTGGAGGAAATGAGACGGACAGTATCTTCATTTAAACCCCGGGGCGCCTCGTCTGCTTCGATCTCGGTAACAAAGCCATATTTATAATCACTTAAAACATGTTCTTCAATGGTACTGAGGCTGTTATCTCTTTCGTTATCAAGGTTATTTCTTTCGGCTGTCGCCACATCTGGTTTCATTGACCAAAGGTACGAATCAATTTATACTAAAAAGTAGAAATAGTCGTAAAATTTCCTTTTTCGTAAGGGGGGATATTATGTTTCGAACTTAAGTATCCCTGGTCGGCTGTCCTTGCGTCGCACTCTTGTGCTCTCTAATCGCTATCAGCTAATTTGGTCAAGCAAGCCAGCTCCGGGGCTCGTCATTGCGAATGCAGCAAAGCAGTCTTATGAGCTGCGTTTTGTTTGCACACCATTGCGTCATGAGCTTCATGTCTTCTTCGTGCCCTTTGTGACCAAAACAAAATGTGGTCACAAAGAACGCTACGGGCACAAAGGACACAAAGAACTGTGCAACTTTACTTTTTTTGCATACCAGTAACATATCCTCATTCCCATTCGTCCAAGTCAACAGTGACAGGAATATCTGGATTAAAACTTACCAACACAGTATGTTTAAAAATTACCTGAAGGTTGCATTGCGTAACCTGTGGAAAAACAAAGCCTTTTCGGCGATCAATATTATTGGCCTGGCCGCCGGCCTGGCCGTCTGCCTGTTGATCGTTTTATATGTCGTGGATGAATTAAGCTATGACAAGTATAATAAGAATGCAAGTCGCATCTACAGGCTTGATGCAGACATTTATTTCAATGACACCCAGGCGATCTTTGCCGTGGCACCTGATCCCCTGGCCCTTACCCTCAAGCTGGAGTATCCTGTTGTAGAAGAAATGACAAGGGTAAATTTCCAAAGGGATGTGCTGGTGAAGAAAGATAACCAAAACGTGCAGGACCACAACGTTGGTTATGTCGACTCCACTTTCTTTAAGGTATTTACCATTCCTATGATAGCCGGGGATCCGTTAACTGCCTTAAAAGAACCCAACTCGATCGTTGTCGACAAAACCACCGCGAAGAGATATTTTAACAGCACAGATGTGGTGGGTAAAATTTTGCGTGTTGACAATAATACAGACTGCAAGATAACAGGCGTTATAAAAGATATTCCCAGGCAATCTCATTTTCATTTCCATTTTTTACGGCCAAGAGGAAAGGACGATGAATCTTGGCTAAGCAACAATACATTCAACTATATTATGCTGAAACCCGGCGTAAGCCAGGCTGAAATGCAGAAACATGTTGATGCCACGATCAGCAAATATATTGGGAGGGATCTTGAACGCGAATTACATTCATCATTAAAGGATCTTGAGAGTAAAGGAAATCATTTTATTTACCACATGATGCCTCTCACGGACATTCATCTGCGTTCAGACAAATCTTATGAGATCGAAGCGAACGGCGACATTACGTACGTATATATTTTTTCTGTGATTGCCATTTTTATTTTGTTCATCGCCTGTGTAAACTTCATGAATCTTTCTACGGCCCGTTCGGCCAATCGCGCAAAAGAAGTTGGCATCAGGAAAGTGGCTGGCTCACTGCGCGTACATCTTATTACACAGTTCCTGACAGAATCAGTATTACTGAGTTTCTTTTCGCTATTGTTTGCGATTGGAATTGCTGCGCTGATGGTTCCTTTATTCAATCAACTGGCAGGAAAAGAAATGAGCGTGACCACATTATTTTCTACCTGGCTTTTCCCTGTGATGATCGCTCTCGTTTTTTTAGTTGGTCTTTTAGCAGGCAGTTATCCCGCTTTTTACCTTTCAGCATTTCAACCTATAGAAGTTTTGAAAGGAAAAGTTGCGAAAGGTTTTAAAAACAGCTGGCTTCGAAGTGGGCTGGTGGTTTTCCAGTTCTGCATCTCTATTGCGCTGATCATTGGAACAATAATCATTTATGAGCAACTCGATTATATACGCAGCCGCAAGGTTGGATATAACCGGGACCAGGTTCTGGTGATTCACAACGCTTACTACCTCGATAATCAAATTCACACGTTCAGAAATGAGCTGCTGAATATCCCGGGCGTAATGAAAGCATCAATAAGTGGTGATCTTCCCACCAATAGCGGTTTTGATAACGAGGGTTGGTTCCGGGATGCCGGTATGGATGCTTCCAAAGCTGTGGTGTTGACGAACTTTTTTGTTGATGATGATTATATTCCCACACTCGGGATGGAAATGAAGGAAGGCAGGAATTTTTCGAAGGATTTCCCAACTGACTCCCTCGGCGTTATTTTGAATGAAGCTGCTGTAAAGGTGCTTGGCTTTAAAGACCCCTTTAAAGAAATGATATATCGCCCAAATTTTTATGACAATGGTATTCACGGATCATTGGCTTACCACGTGGTGGGTGTTGTGAAAGATTTTAATTTTAGTTCGATGCACCAGGTTGTTGGCCCGCTTATCATACAAAAGGGAGATAATTGGGGCGCCATTGCTGTTCGCGCAGACACAAAAAATATTTCATCAATCATCAATGCAATAAAAAATAAATGGGGAAGCATGGTCCCTGCACAACCATTTAACTACACATTTATGGACGCCGATTTTGACAATATATATACAGCAGACCAACGCACAGGTAAGCTATTCATCACCTTTGCTGTATTTGCAATATTGATCGGCTGTCTTGGATTGTTCGGCTTGGTTACCTATGCAGCCGAACAACGAATAAAAGAGATCGGGGTACGAAAAGTTTTGGGTGCAAGCGTAAGCGGCATTGTGGCGATGTTGTCAAAAGATTTTGCAAAGTTGATCCTCATTGCATCATTAATTGCCTTTCCAATAGCGTGGTGGGCCATGCACAAATGGTTACAGAGTTTTGCGTACAGGATAACCATCAGTTGGTGGATTTTCATAGTGGCTGGCTTCACAGCACTTGTCATTGCACTGCTTACAGTCAGCTTCCAGGCAATAAGAGCTGCTATAGCCAACCCGGTCAAAAGCTTGAGAACAGAATAATGAGTAATCAGTAATGAATAATGCGTAATGAGTAATGAGTAATGAGTAATAAGTAATGAACTAGCGGTCACCTATCGCTGATTACTGATTACTGATCACATTCCCTTCGGCTGGAGCATGCTCACGCGATTGCCTTCGCTGTCGATGAATGAAGCATACAAACCAACGCCGGCAATTTCATCTGGTTCACCATTCTGCAAATGACCTCCGATTACTTTACCGCCTGCAGCTTTTACTTTCTTTATTCCTTCTTTGATATCATCCACGGCAATCACCACCGAGGGGTATTGGTTATCCCCTGATTTTTCAAAAAAGCCACCGTTGATCGTACCAGGAACTTTTGATTGGTTATGTTCATCGGTGTCCGTCGTTGTAACCACGACATAATTTCCCATTTCGGGTCCTAGTTGTTGCATCTTCCAGCCAAACGCTTTTTCATAAAACTTCACCATACGGCTTTTGTCCGTGGCTGGCATTTCAAAATGAATTACCGGGTTCATCTTTTTCTTTTTTAAAAGTTTTAAATGATTTGTTCTACAAAACAAAGTTAGAAATCATCATGAACGTCAGGGAGGCTCAGTGCGACAAACACCGGCGTCGTTGCGGCAAACTGGGTGTTTTATGTACTCATTGAGTTACACTAAAACAACCAATCGACATACTAATAAACCCACGACTAGTCCTGCTCTGCAAACTTGCTTAGTTTATGCAACTCCAGTATCGTTCCATGCTCAGTTTCCTGGTACATCGGTGTAAACTTGTGGTTGATCTTTATTTCATTGTAAGTGTAGGAAGTACGCTGGAGCACCGTATTTGAATACACATCATTGAATCCACGCACCAAAACATACACCTCCACATCCGCGGCTTTCATGTCCTCCAAAGTAAAGCCAGCTAGGGGGCTTTCATCATTGATCTCATGCACAACTGTCCAGTTCATCGGGAGACTCTCGATACGGTGACGTTCAAGGGGCAAATTGTAATATTTATAATTGGCCTTACCATTCTCTTCAATTAGCATGGCAAGATTAACCTGGACAGTGACATCGGTTAATGCATGCTGCTCCTTATAACAAACAAAACGAAACATCAGCGCCGTTTTATCACGGTAAGGGCCGATCACAGCGCTATCACTGAACGCCAAATGAGCCCTTGGCCTCGAAAATCGTCCGTAGATCAGACCCGTCGCAACAGCAAATGAAAGAAAGCCGCTCATGCTTTCAATCGCCGCAACAACATTGGCAGCATCACCCACGGGATTCACTCTTCCATAGCCTACTGTGGTAAACGTTTCTGTACTGAAGAAATAGAGTTCTTTATACATCTTCCACCCTGTCTGCGAGATCATACCTGTAAACTCGCCGGAACCGATAGCCAAATAAATAAGAGTATAGACGAAGTTGATGCCAAGGTAGAAAAGAAAAATAGACACAATGAATTTCCACAGCGGCATTGTGATGAGCTTGTGATAAATGCTATACCGGCGCCAAATGGGCCAACCCACTTTGCGAAGATTGAACGTACCATCACGATTTATGAAACGCCCACCATTGATATTGCCGGTTGTACCGAAACCTGTGTCATTATTCAATCTTGAAGTTGAGTAAGGATTAATACGATTTATGACAGCCATGATTAAAAATTTTTGAAAAACAAAACTAGCAGAATAATTAGTAATGGGTAATCAAGAGTGAGTGGTCAGTGGTGAGTGGCGAGTGGTGAGTGGTAAGTGATCTAATAACTCATTATTCATTACTGATTACTCATTCCTCAAGGTCTACAAATTCATTTCCATTTTTACATCAGCCGTAACAAGCGGAGAATTGCTGGCATCAACATGCACAAATCCATATTTTTTATAGAGTGCGATAGCTGTTTGCAGTTGACTATTGGAGTAAAGGAATACCTTTTTTGCTTTCAGTTCTCTTGCCTTCTCCAAACATTTTTCAATGAGCATTTTGCTGATACCCTTTCCGCGGAACGCGGGTGAAACAGTCATCTTTACCAACTCGTATATTGAATCACCTTCATTGGCTATCCCGGCTGTTCCGATTATTTTGTCTCCTTCCCTGGCAAGAAAAATATATCCGCCCCTGTCAAGTATTGTCTCTTTGGGATGATTGATAACTTCAAGATCGTGGGATTCGGTGAGGTTGTATTTATCCAACCATTCGAGATTGAGATCCCGGAAATCATTTGCGTATTCGCCTGCATAGTCGATAATTTCTATCATCTGGTCCTGTTGAAATGAAGCACAAATTTATGAAGAGAAGTTTCTATTAACTTTATTGGAATGTCTGAAGCATGAAAAAAACAAAGACAGTAATCGTGGGCGCAAGCTTCTCGGGTTTGGCTTCGGCCGCCTGTTTGCAAAAACAAGACATTAAATATACTATTATTGAAAGGACGGGTTCTGTCGGAACTCCATGGCGCAATCACTACCAGCGATTACATTTGCATACCAACAAAAGGACTTCAAGCCTTCCCTATAAAAGGTTTAGTGCTGCAGTTCCCCGTTACCCTTCACGTCAACAGGTGATCGATTATCTAGATGTTTACCAAAAAGAGTTCAGTATCGAGCCCATTTTCAATACAGAGGCAAAGAGGATAGTAAGAGATTCGGACGAGTGGGTCACTGAAACCAACAATGGGATTTTAAAATCAAAATACCTCATCATCGCCACGGGCGCATTTACCAGGCCGAAACCGGTTCGTTTTAACGGAATGGAAACTTTCCCCGGAAAGATCCTGCACAGCTATGAATACAAAACAGGAAGTGATTTTAAAGAGCAAAGAGTATTGGTCGTTGGTTTTGGCAATTCTGCCTGTGAAATTGCCATCGATCTTTATGAACAAGGTGCAGAAACTTCCATGTCCGTTCGCTCACC
Organism: Chitinophagaceae bacterium; assembly: GCA_036002905.1. Lineage (GTDB taxonomy): Bacteria > Bacteroidota > Bacteroidia > Chitinophagales > Chitinophagaceae > VBAU01. Next base: position 3,013 of record DASYSW010000556.1, on the reverse strand, counting down.
CGTGAATGTGATTCCGCGCGACGTGTTTGGTATCCCGATATTGGAGCTAAGCCTGGCAATGAGTGGACTGCCGCCAAAATTTGCAGATACGATCAATTCTCCGTTGTTAAGACTGCTCGTGGGGGACATCACAAAGCTTGGTCTGAAGAAATTGCCATACGGTCCCCTTGAACAAATACAACAGACTGCGTCCATTCCATTGCTTGATATTGGAACTATAAAACATATCCGTGAAGGACACATCGGTATTCTCGAGGATGTTAACCGTATTGAAGGCCGAACGGTTCATTTTGCAGATGGGAAAAAGGAAGAATTTGATGCTATTGTTGCCGGGATTGGATATTACCGGGATTATGCCGACATCATTGATGTTGACCCATCACGATTTGAAGATTTGAAACAACCTGTGGGCAGGCAAAAATATTTTGGAAAAGATGGGTTATACTTCTGCGGATTCTGGATCGCGCCAACCGGGCAGATTCGCGAAATAGGTTTGGATGCGCAGAAAATTGCAAAGGACATTGCAAAAAATGAAAGCCATTAGAAGTTGTCTCACAGATTACACGGATTGACACAGAGTAAGTTTAAAATCTGTGTTCATCTTTGAAATCAGTGAGATAATTGTTACGAGGCTAGCTCAGTCGCTTTCCGTGGATAAAATTTTCGAACGGTTCACCAGGATTCTGGATAGCTCCAACCGGGCAGATCCGCGAAATAGGTTTAGATGGGCAGAAAATTGCAAGCAAAAAACGAAGCCATTAGAAGTTGTCTCACAGATTACACGGATTGACACAGAGTAAGTTTAAAATCTGTGTTCATTTGTGAAATCAGTGAGATAATTGTTAGGAGGCTAGCTCAGCTCGCTTTCCGTGGATAAAATTTTCGAACGAGATTCACTAAGAGACTCTTTCTCATTTTCCAAAAACTCGTGCCGGATCAACCTTGCTGTTTTATGATCACCTGTATGACTCCATCCTGGCGGCATGACGATGTACAAAAGTTTATTTTTTATGCCTGGCGCTTTCCACAGATCTTTTGCTAAGTAGACGATCTCTCCAAAATAAACATCAAGAAAACTGTTGGCATTCATGCGCCGTGTAATACCGTATTGCACCGGGACGCTTTTTCTTTCCGGTTGTAGCGTGCGAAAAACCCGGTCCCAGACATTCAAAAGGTTGCAAAAATTTGTGTCCATGTACAAAGGATTTCGAGCATGATGCACACGGTGATGAGAGGGCGTAAGAATATACTTGTTCAGAAAGCCTAACCGGGCATCCTTTATTATATTTTCACCAACATGAATAAAAGCTCCCCATGTCCCATCGATGAACATAATAAAAAATAACAGCGGGACATTTACTCCAAGCAAAAGGCAAATGGAAGTTCGTATCACGTCAGCATAAGGAGCCTCCAGGAAAAAATGAGCATAACTTACGGAAAGATTCATGTGCTCCGGTGCATGGTGCGAGGAATGCAGGCACCAGAACAATCTTACTTTATGACCAAGATAATGATAAACAAAATGAGCCAGCTCCCAAACAATATAGCCATAGATAAGCCAATACCAGGTAAAGTGCGTTTTGATGATTCCATATTTTTCGAAAAGGCCTATGCAGAATGCAACGGCCGCAATCGAAAGAAACCGTGAGAGAAATCGGTTGAATACAAAGATCAAAAAAGGTATTTTGTACTCTTCTATTTTGAACCTCTTGTATACAACCGCTCTGTTAATCTCGATGAGAAGAAGCAATGGCATTATGGGCGATATAACAGATAATATCCCATCTAAAGTCAGCAGGCTGCTGTAGTTACTCGTTTTAAAAGTTTCGACCATCTGGCCAATTCCGAGGAAAGAAACAGCCTCATCATATAAGATCTTAAAAATTTCCATCTGCAGGCAATTGAAGCTCGTTATTGGTTTTATCTCAAGAAAGATACAAAAGATATTTAAGGGATGCAGATGGAAATCGCTACCTGCTTTTTATAATTCATCTTTCACAGATCTCCTTCAATTTTGCCAATGCTTTGGGCCAACCATCTCCAAGCATTGCTTCCCATTCCGGTTCCACATTCATTTCTGTTTTTAATTCAGTCTTTCCGTTTTTTTCGCGGAACGTGTAGGCTTCCGTTGTGCCGATCCAGCTTTTTGCTTCCTTACTGTCTCTATCCTCCGTGCCATCTGACTTCAGAACGGCAATATGTTTCGCCAATACATACTCGGCAGGTCTGCATTCGACCAATGTAGCAAGCGTTCCCTCGTTCCTCGGAGATAAAAACTTAATATTCTCCCCTTTCTTCCAGTTGCCTTTGTAAAAAGAACCGGGCCATGCAACATTCACCCATTCCTGGTACGTTTTAGGACCAGTCATGGTATCCCAAACCTTTTGCGCCGGAGCAGCGATTTCGATTTTAGATTCTAGCTTTTTCATATCGTTTATTTTTATTGAAACAATCACGATACAAAGATGCGCCACATTGTTGTTACCCAGGCGGTGCAAAAGCGACAGCTTTGGGACTGAATGCGACAAGATAAATGAATATTATTTATATTGAGTTTCCCGGAACTTCAAAATCCTTCATATTGAAAAAGATCATATTTATGCTTATCCTGATCGTCATCGGGCTTGTGATCGTTGCGCTGCCTGACAGCGATGAACGATTGTTTTCTATAAGCAAAGATCATGGCCCTTCGATGCAGGATGCAATTGGCCTTGTGATGTTATTGATCGGTTATGGCTGGTTCTTGATACAGACATGGAAGCGAAGAGGAAGACTACTTCAATATAAGAAACGGCTTTCTTTCAAACTCATTCTCCCAGTCATTGTGATCGGGATCGGGATCGCTCTTATTATTGTTTCTGTAGTCAATGACTTTGGTTACTGGTGGGTAGGTGGCGCCATGATGTTGGCCATTGTTCAATCGATCGTTTTCTATATTGCTCTCTCCGAATGACATATCCTAGCCTTATTGCCTTAGTAAAAAAAGGGACAAAAATTAATTCAACACTTATTA
>DASYSW010000555.1:0-13829 GCA_036002905.1 Chitinophagaceae bacterium | reverse complement strand
CAATGCCCCGTAATCTCCTGATGGCAACAAACTCGGGGTGCCTCCCCCGAAGTAGATGGTTTCTATGATTTCGTCTTTCAAATAATCCTTTCTCAGGTCCATTTCACTCAATAAAGCCGCCACTAGTTCGTTTTTACGTCGTAGGGAAGTCGCAAAATGGAAATTGCAGTACGAGCAAGCCTGTTTACAAAACGGGATATGGATATAAATTCCGGCCAAGCATTAAGTTTATGAGTTATTGATAATTTTACCGCTGCTAGATGACAAAAATAAACCAGCTAATATTGCTTTTTGCCCTTCTTTTCATGTCAGGTTTGCTGAACACATCTTTAGCACAGGACAAATATGAACTAAGTATCCGGCTTGTTGATAGAGACTCTGCACTTTTAAATACAATTGGCCTGCAGAATAGTTTTGAGTCAAGAGCCGCCTGCACTGAGTATGTAACTAAACTTCCTTCTTTTCTTCAATCAAAAGGATATGTTACCGCTGCAATTGATAGCCTGGCTTATGACTCGTCGTCGGCGCATGCGGTCATTTTTCTCGGCGAAGCTTATCATTGGACAGAGATCAATACTGACAGCGTAAACCCTTCCTTGTTAAATGCTGTAGGCTGGAGGCAAAAAAACTTCCCGGGGAAGCCTATTGATTTTAGTCAACTGCAGACCTGGCAGGAGAAAATAATAGGTTACCTGGAAAATAACGGTCATCCTTTTGCGAAAGTCTTCCTGGATAGCGTACAAATTTTAGATGATAACCGCGTCTCTGCGATGTTAAAGGTGCGGGAGGGGCCCTTGTACAGGATCGATAGCGTCAGGATTTTTGGAAATGTAAATGTTTCTAGTAATTTTTTTCAGCACTACCTGGACATTTCCAACGGAAGCATCTACAATAAGCAAAAGCTTGAACAGGTGTCAAAGAAGGTGATGGAGTTGCCTTATGTGGAAGAAGAGAAACCATTAGATATTTCAATGTTACCGACGGGTTCAGTTTTGAATTTGTACCTGAAGCAAAAGCGAAGTAGTCAGGTAAATTTTTTATTCGGTTTTTTGCCTAACAGTGATCAGCTAAGCAATAAGAAACTTTTGATCACGGGGGAAGGAAACCTGCTTTTAAAAAATGCGTTAGGGGCTGGTGAAACCATAGGCTTGAGTTATCAAAAATTGCAGGTGAGGTCGCAGCGATTAAATCTCATGTATCAGCATCCTTATCTCTTTAACTCGCCTGTGGGCCTCGATTTTGCTTTTGATATGTATCGTCGCGACAGTATCTACCTGAATGTAAATCTCCAGTTGGGAGCCAACTACGCTATTTCGTCAACTAAATCGGCAAAAGTATACTTTCAGCATTTTCAAACCATCGCAAACGGGATTAATACAAATTATGTGGTAGAGTATCATCGCCTGCCGCCAGAAGCCGACGTAAGCTCGTTTGGCCTGGGGGTTGATTATTTTGTTAATACAACAGACTACGTCCGCAATCCACGCAGAGGAAGCGTGTTTCTCATTTCGACGGTGGTCGGAACAAAGAAAGTAAAGAAGAATGATCAAATACTTGAACTCGTGGACCCCAATGATTCTACATTTGATTTTGAACAATTGTATGATACAGTAAAATTGAACACTTATCAATTCAGGATAACCACAACAGCCTCGAAATTTTTCCCTCTGGGTAAGCAGTCAACAGTAAAGACAGAGGTTAACGCCGGTGTTTTTCAAAGTGAAAACATTTTTAGGAACGAATTGTTTCAGATCGGCGGTTTTAAATTGCTTCGGGGTTTCGACGAGGGAAGTCAGTACCTGTCGCAATATGCAATTGCGACTTTAGAGTATCATTACCTGATTTCTTTAAACTCTTATTTCTATTCATTTGTCGATGGTGGATGGGGGAGGGACAATAGTCAGAATTTGAATATTAATCATACATACTTGAGCACCGGCTTGGGAATGGCTTTTGAGACAAAGGTGGGAGTTTTTAACTTAGCCTGGGCAATTGGCAAAAGAGATGACATTCCATTTAACCTTCGTCTATCCAAAATACATTTCGGGTTTGTCAACTATTTTTAAGAAACAGACCGTTTTACTTTGCCAGCGATCGGGCTTAAATAATTTTGCACTACAACCTAAGCTTCTGTGATCAGATCAATTTTTTTGGTGTCATTTCAATTTGCATTCAACGTTTTTACTCTTGCACAAAGCGATTCATCACGGGTACAACAACCCGATTCGGTTCGCCTGGAAACCAAAAAAAATGTAATCAATTCCACATTAAAACAAGATTCTCTTGTCATCGACTCTTCTACGATTCAAATTCTAACAGATACCGCCTGGATCGCGAAGGCTCTTAGCTATAAGAACTTTGCCGGGCAGGTATTTGTGCAAAATATTTTTTTTGGTTTTTCGTCTCCGCCAATAGCTATCAGATCAGACAAGAAAGAGTTCCATGGGAAGGAGCTTTTGTTTTACACATTAATTGGGCTGCTCCTCTTTTTCGCCTTTATCAGGATGAGTTTCCCCAAATATTTTTTAGATCTTTTTCGGGTTGCCTTCAGGACCACCATTAAACAGCGGCAGATCAGCGAGCAGCTTGTTCAGGCCCCGCTTCCGTCCCTTCTTTTGAATTTCTTTTTCTTATGTACCGTCGGTCTCTATATAACTCTTGTATTGCAGCATTATCACCTGGCATCCAACTACAATTTTTGGCTGCTTTACCTCTATTGCTTTGTTGCTTTGGCAGTTATTTATTTAATAAAATTTCTAAGCCTTAAATTTTTTGGGTGGCTCTTCAATATTACCGCGACGGCTGACGGTTATATTTTCATTGTTTTTATGATCAACAAAATAATTGGGATTTACGTCTTACCTTTTTTGGTCCTGCTTGCTTTTTCAGATGCCGATATATATGAGGCGGCTTTTATTTTTTCCTACCTAGGGGTTTTTGCTTTGTTGGCCTACAGGTTTATCTTATCTTATGGATTGGTACAAAATCAGATACGGCTTAACCCGTTTCATTTCTTTTTATATCTTTGTGCCTTCGAAATCGTTCCACTTTTACTTATCTACAAAGCTTTATTGCTCTGGTTTTAAAATGATTTCTTAACTTTGCCAAACTTTTGAAGACGAACCACATGGTAAAAAACGGGGTTAAAGCCGATTATCCGGCCAAAAACGTGAAAAAGATTCTTATTACCCAACCGAGGCCCGAGAGCGATAAGTCGCCTTATTTTGAATTGTCAAAAAGGTATGATATAGAACTGGTGTTTCATCCCTTTATTCGCCTCGAGCCAATCCCGGCAAGGGAATTTCGGAAGCAAAAGATCGAAATTCAGAATTACACGGGCGTTATTTTCACTAGCCGAAATGCAATTGATCATTTCTTTCGCATGTGCGAGGAAATGAAAGTCAATGTTTCCCAGGATACGAAATACTTTTGCATAACGGAGGCTGTTGCATTGTATTTACAGAAGTTCATTCTTTATCGCAAGCGTAAAGTGTTTTACGGCGCGGATGGAACGAACAAAAGCCTTTTTGATGCGATCAACAAGCACAAGGGAAATGAGAAGTTTCTCTATGTGTGCTCCGAAAATCAGCAGGACAATGAGATCGTAAACTGGCTCAAGGCAAACAGCTGTGAGTTCTCTCTGGCATTTATGTATCGCACCCAAAGTAACGATGTAAAGGAATTGTTTTTGAAGCATGAGTATGATGTTATTTGCTTCTTTACGCCAAGCGGTGTAAAAAGCCTGTTTGACAATTTTCCAAAATTCAAACAGAACGGTACGATCATTGGTGCTTTCGGAAATAATACATCGAAGGCGATTGAAGAAGCAGGCCTGAAACTGGAAATAAAAGCCCCCGAGCCACAGGCGCCCTCCATGGTCTCTGCGCTTGAACGGTACCTCGCATTTGCAAAAAAGAAGTAAGTTTTTTCGACATAGTCTTCAAAGGCATCTTACCGATGCCTTTATTTTTTTATCAGACTCCTTTGTCAGCAGCAATGGCAATTTCTTTGAATGAAAAACAGCCCGCCTGTAATAGTGAATAGTATTCCTATTCTTCCGAAATTCGTTGTCCAATTTTATTTGCATGTCTAACCGGCTTGAGCGCGAAACGAGTCCATACCTTCTGCAGCATGCACACAATCCAGTTGATTGGTTTCCCTGGGGGAACGAGGCTTTGCAAAGAGCCAAAAAGGAAAATAAGCCAATTCTTATCAGCATTGGCTACTCAGCCTGTCACTGGTGCCATGTAATGGAAAAAGAAAGTTTTGAGAATGAGGAAATAGCTGCAATTATGAACGAAAATTTCATTAACATTAAAATTGACCGCGAGGAAAGACCTGATCTTGATCAAATTTATATGGATGCCGTTCAAACGATGACGGGGAGCGGTGGATGGCCTTTAAATGTTTTTCTTACTCCAGACAAAAAGCCGTTTTTTGGAGGTACCTATTTTCCACCGCGACGGGCATTTAATCGCTCATCGTGGCGCGAAGTTTTGATCGCTGTGTCAAGTGCATTTAAGGGAAAAAGAGATGAAATAGACACACAGGCGGAGAATCTGACCGCACATTTATTGCAGTCAAATTCCTTTGGTCAACAATCACCAGGTGTCGAAACTGACTTTTCCAGGGAGAAACTTGATGAGCTGTTCCAGAATGTCATGAGATCAGCCGACAAAGACTGGGGTGGTTTTGGAAGGGCGCCTAAATTCCCCCAAACATTTTCCATTCAATTCTTACTTCGCTATCACCATGTAACAAAAAATATAGAAGCGCTGAACCAGGCTTGCCTTAGCCTTGATAAAATGATTGAGGGTGGTATATATGATCAGCTGGGAGGAGGTTTTGCCCGCTATTCAACAGACAATGAGTGGCTGGTTCCTCACTTTGAGAAAATGCTTTACGATAACGCGCTTTTAGTATCGGTGCTTGCCGAAGCGTACCAGCTAACAAAGAAAGATCGATATGGACAGGTAATTGATGAAACGATAGAATTTGTCAAAAGAGAAATGATGCATCCCGATGGTGGGTTTTATTCTGCTTTGGACGCGGATAGCGAGTCGGAGGAAGGGAAATTTTATACCTGGGAACTTGATGAAGTCAGAAGTTTGTTAGGTAGCAACTCCGAAATTTTCTCCGAGTTTTTCGATGTCACGGAAAAAGGAAATTGGGAAGGGAAAAATATCCTGCGGAACAAGAAATCATTGGAAGATTTTGCTCGTGAGAAAAATATTTCAATTGATGAGCTAAGATCGCAGGTTCAAAATGGAAAGTCATTCTTACTTTCAGAAAGGAATAAGCGAATAAGACCCGCGTTGGATGATAAGATCATTTTAAGCTGGAACTCGCTGATGAATATAGCACTGAGCAAGGCTTTTGCTGCAACGGGACGGGATGATTACCGGGACCTGTCGATCGCCAACATCAAATTCCTGATGAGTCATTTTAGAGACAAAAGTGGCGATTACTTTCATCATAGCTGGAAAAATAATGAGGCAAAAAATTTTGCTTTCCTTGATGACTATGCCTTTCTAATCCTGGCTCTTTTGAACCTCCAGGAGGTTACCGGCGAGGTCCATTGGCTCTTTACAGCAAAAGAAATCACAGAGTATGTCTTAAAAAATTTTGGCGAGGACGAAACAGATTTTTTCCTTTTTACCGATGCCAGGCAGCAGGATGTGATTTTCCGGAAAAAAGAAGTTTATGATGGAGCAACCCCCTCCGGGAATGCAACGATGGCTAATAATATTTACAGGCTTTCTGTCCTGTTGAACATTCCGGAATGGAAGGAAAGAGCCGGCAAGATGATAAGCTCTTTGAGTAAGATAGTTGTCCAATATCCTACGTCATTTGGGGTATGGGCCATGCTTATGATGGAGCTGGTTGACGGCTTGAAGGAGATTGTAGTGGTCGGAGGAGAACCTTCCACCCTGGCAGCTCAGGTGCTGGCTGAATATATTCCCCATAAAATATTTCTGGTGTCAAAAACTGGGAAAGAACAATTACCTTTATTGACTGGGAAAACTCCTATCGATAAAACCCTAATCTATCTCTGCCGTGAATATTCCTGTTTAAAACCTGTAACTGAAGTAAACCAGCTGCTTGCACTTATTAATGAAGGGAATAAAAATTGACAGATAATACAATAAGAAATCATAATAAAACGTTAGAAATTTTACCTCGTAAAAGAGCTTTTATTTTAAAAAAATAAATTTTAACCTTGTGTTTCCAAAAGAATCAAAATTTTATATTTGTCCAATACCCCAAAATATGAAAATTAGAAACCATTACTACGTAACCGCTGTATTAGCTGTTCTAGTGTTAGCAGTGTCAAGCTGTGGAATCCTGGGTAAAAAGAACAAGGGTGGAAGTACCCTTCCCAATGATGGACAGGTGCACGGTGTTGCTCCGGGCAGTAAGTATGTACTGCCGAAGCCTCCCGGCATGGTCTATGTTCCCCAGGGAACCTTTCACATGGGTCCCAGCGATGAGGATATAGCGTACGCTTTCAGCGCCCGTAATAAGTCTGTTTCCATCAGTGGCTTCTGGATGGACGCAACGGAGATCACCAACAACGAATATCGCCAGTTTGTATTCTGGGTTCGTGACTCTGTTGTAGCTAAAAAGATCGGCTATGTAAAGTCCGATAAGGAAGGCAATGAGTTTGTTGACCAGGCAAAAATGAGAACATTGAAGTGGGATGATCCAAAAACCATAGAACTGCTGGGGCAGTCTGATATCCTGCTGGCACCTGATGACAGGATATTTGGTAAAAAGGAAATAGACCCTTCAAAGATCATTTATCAGGTTGAAAGGTTTAATCTGAAGGAAGCTGCAAAAAGAGAAAATGCTAATAAACCCCGCTCAAGCTTCATAGAGAGATTTCCAGTCCGTGCCTATCCCGACACGTTGGTTTGGATCAGGGATTTCTCATATTCTTACAATGAGCCAATGACTCAGCGCTATTTCTCTCACCCCGCTTATGGCAATTACCCTGTAGTTGGAGTGACCTGGAAACAAGCTGACGCATTTTGTAACTGGAGAACACATTACCTGAATTCTTTTCTTGAATCAAAGAAAAGAGCCCAGGAATCGGATTTCCGCCTGCCTACCGAGGCACAATGGGAATATGCTGCACGTGGTGGCCGATCTGAATCAATGTTCCCCTGGGGTAACTATTATTTAAGAAATAAAAAGGGATGTCTTCTTGCCAACTTTAAGCCCGGCCGCGGTAACTACCCGGAAGATGGTGGATTTTATACCGTACGTGCCGATGCATACTGGCCTAATGATTTTGGTCTGTATTGTATGGCCGGTAACGTGGCAGAATGGACCTCTTCTATCTATTACGAAGGTTCTTACAACTTTCAGCATGATATGAACCCGGATGTGCGTTGGAACGCAAAAGATGACGATCCTCCGCGTATGAAGCGTAAAGTGATCCGTGGTGGAAGCTGGAAGGATGTAGGTTATTATCTTCAGACAGGTACCCGTGCTTATGAGTACCAAGACACTGCTAAGTCGTATATCGGATTCCGTTGTGTAATTGATTTACCAGCCGCTCCGGCAAAGGGACGCCGCAAATAAATGGATGTCGCAAATAATAACGGGTGTAGTACATACGTTTTATTTGCGACATATTTATTGAAAGTGTTCTCATTTAATCACGTAATTTTTTTATTAATCTATAAATCGACCCTACTATGCTGTTCTTTAAAACCCACAAAGGCCAGGTTACCTTAAACTTTTTATTCAGCTTCTTTGCGGCAGTTGTGATCTTTGCCGCGATGATGAAAATCCTGCACTGGCAGGGCGCTGATATTGCGATAATGGTTGGACTGTTATCCGAGACAACTGTATTTATGCTGATGGCATTCATGGTACCTCCTCCCGAGGAACCACATTGGCAGAGATACTTTCCCAACATCAATGAACACCCAGATGTGGAAAGAGCCCGCACCGGGAAATTTGAAGTAACTCCTCTTACTTTACCAGGTGCCTCAGGAAACCCGGCACTAACCAAACTGGAAGATATGCTGAAAGAAGCGGATATTACTCCCGCTAATCTTGGCCGTTTGAGCGAAAACTTTAAAAAACTCGGATCGACCGTAGACAACATGAGCGATATTTCCGATGTGGTGGCTGCTACTGGTGACTATACTCAGAGAACAAAAGAAGCATCGAACGCCTTGACTCAGATGAAAGACGCGTATATCGGTGCTGCAGGCAGCATTCACCATCTCAATACCGCCGCTGAAGGAACAAAACAGTTCCACGAGCAGGTACAGGTGTTGACGAAAAATCTTTCTTCGCTCAATACAATTTATGAATTGGAGCTGCAGGATACTAACAACCACCTTAAGGCAATGAACCAGTTCTATAGCAATTTGGTTCAGGCTTCAGAGGCTATGGAAGGTAGTGTAGACGATGCAAAGAAAGCACATGATCAAATAGCAACGCTGGCAAACAACCTGGGTCGTTTGAATCAGATCTATGGTAATATGCTTAGTGCAATGCAGGGTCGTGCGTAAATAATAGTAAGTTTAATAGGGTTCGTTTTATAATAGAATCCGTATCCTCGATGTAAAAAATGAATAGTCACCATTTCTAATCAAAAAAACCAAATGTCATGGCTTTACCTCGTGAGCCCCGGCAGAAAATGATCAATATGATGTACTTGGTGTTAACAGCATTGTTAGCGCTGAATGTGTCATCTGAAATTTTGAATGCCTTCAAAACCGTCAATAAAAGTCTTGAGAATACCAATACAACAGTTAATAAGTCTACCGAGACTATCATGAAATCTCTCGTAGATAAGTTAGCTGACCCAACTACCCGTGACAAGGCAGAGATATGGTATCCGAAAGCACAACAAGTCCAGGGATTATCCAAACCTGTATTTGATTATATTCAAAAATTAAAAGATAGAATCCTGACAGAGTCAGGCGGCGATCCAAAGGACCCTAATAAGAAATTTAAAGAGGATAATTTGGATATTGCTACGCGTATCATGATTGAAAAAGGAGAGGGAAAGACCCTTTTAAAATTGCTTGGCGATTATAAGAATGATCTGCTTACAAAAGTTGATCCTTCAATCGGAGCAGAATTTAAAACGTCACTTCCTATCAATCTTGACAAACCTGCAAGCAGGAACAGAGCAGGAAAGACATGGGAAGGAGCTTACTTCCATATGGTGCCGACCGTGGCTGCCCTGACTATCTTAAGTAAATTCCAGATGGACGTAAAGACATCGGAAAACAGGGTGGTTCAGTTCTGTCACAACAAAGTGGGTGAAGTAGTCGTGAGATATGATACTTACGCAGCGTTTGCAGAAACTAATTCAAGTTATGTGATGCCCGGTGATGACATGGAGATAACCGCTGGTGTAGGCGCTTTCAGTAAAGCTGCCGCACCTACAGTTACGATTGAAGGTCAAAATGTGCCTCTGGAGATCGATGGCGCAGCACATAAGAAAATGACTGCAGCAACGTCGCTGGGAAAACATGTTATCAATGTAAGTGTTACATTCAAAGACCAGGAAGGTAAAATTCAAAACATCAAAAAACCGATTGAATACACAGTTGGTCAGTCCGCTGCTTCAATAGCACTGGATAAGATGAATGTCCTTTATGTGGGTGTTGATAATCCAGTTTCGATTTCAGCAAGCGGTGGTGGTTCAGAAAAAATGCAGGTTGCAATCAATGGCGGAGGTGGAAGCATCACTTCGTTAGGTGGTGGACATTATACAGTACGTGTTAATAGTGTTACCGACGAATGTTACATTACCGTGTCTGTGGATGGCAGGGTAGCTGGTAAATCTCTATTCCGTACTCGTACCATTCCAAGACCAACCGCAACAGTAGGTGGATTTGAGAGCGGTGACAATGTAAACGCTGGTGCGTTCAAGGCACAATCCGGCGTCGGTGCTTATATCAAGGATTTCCCCTTCCAGTTAAAATACTCTGTAGTTAGCTTTACACTTACTGCTGATAATGATGACGGAGATATCGAGGAAGCCCCTTGTACTGGTAACACCTGGAGCCCGAAAGCTCAGCAAATAATCAAGAACTTAAAGACTGGCAGATTGGTTACAATTGATAATATTCGGTGTGTAGGTGAAGATGGTCGCAATCAAAAGCTCCCTTCATTAGTATATTATATCAAATAAATACAGGCGAAATGAAAAGAACAATGGTGAAAAGCAGTTTAATTGGTTTGGCAGTTGCACTTGTTGCTTTGAATGCTGATGCCCAGAGGACCGGTAAAAAAAGGAATCAAACTACGACTCCTCAAAATCAAACTCAACAGCAAAGCACTAACAACAACAAGCAACCGTCGGGATACAACCCCTATGGAAATATACCGATCAGGGTTGACACCTCAGGGGTGCTTGACAATACCGTTAAAAAGTCATTACGTAATGACAATGCCTTTGATAAGACAGGATTGATGGAGCGTACACCATTGCCTTATGAACATTTGCGCTGGGATGATGCCTTGTTTGCAGAAAAAGTATGGCGTGAAATAGACCTCCGCGAAAAGATAAACCAGGTTTTTCGTTATGAAGCGCAGGATGATAATGGAAGCCAGATATTCGTTGATATGCTTCTTAAGGCTGTTAACTCTGGTGAGATCACTGCTTTCTCCGATGACCGTTTTTCAACTCCGATGTCGCTAAACGAAATTTCGGACCTAACTGTTGGAAGTGCTGATACAGTTGCAAGGACTGCCATCGATGATCCCAGCAAGGTAGTAGAATACGTTGTTACAAAGGCGAGTTTCGATCCCAAAAGCGTTGTAAAAATCAGGATCAAAGAAGAATGGGTGTTTGACCGCGAAGCGAGCCGGATGTTTGTCAGAATTCTTGGCATTGCTCCGTTAAAGACTGTATTCTTGCCAAACGGACAGGAAAGAGGTACAACCGCAATGTTTTGGGTATACTATCCGGATCTTCGCCCGATGCTTGCAAAATATGAAGTTTACAACCCCAAAAATATGGGAATGGGACGCATGACGTGGGAGGAGCTTTTTGAAAGCCGGATGTTTAGCAGCTATGTTGTTAAGTCCACTTTGGATAACCCGGGAAACAAAAATATCAGGTCGTATGTAAAGGACCCGATTCTGGCCTTGCTTGAAGGAGATAATATCAAGGATAAAATTTTCAATTACGAGCAGGATCTTTGGTCTTATTAAGTTTAAAAAGAACTCAATATAGTAAAAATCCCATCGGCCCAGGCTGATGGGATTTTTGTTTAAAAGCTTTAGTTGTTAATAACTTATTTTTTTTAAAAATACCTGATAGTGGTATAGGAAATATGAGGAATTGTTGTATTTTCGTTACGGTTTTTCATAGGATATTGGATTTTAAAAACGGGGCTGGATTTCTATCCGGGCCCCTTTTTTATTTTAAGCCTCCGAAGTTCCAGCAAAGTAATTGTGCAATATTCTTGCCTTTGCTTTTCCAATTACCGCAGATAACTCTTCTTCATTTTTTTGCCGAATGTTATTGACCGATCTAAATTTCTTTAAGAGCAGGTCGCTTGTACTTTTTCCGATTCCCCTGATCTCTTCCAATTCATTTTTAAACGTTCCCTTGCTTCTTTTCTGCCGATGAAAGGTAATACCAAAGCGATGTACTTCATCGCGGATACGGCGTATCAATTTGAGGCTATTGCTATTGTAAGGAAGTTTTACAGACTCTGTATCTCCCGGGAAAAAGATCTCTTCTTCGTTTTTTGCAAGTCCTATCGTCACCATTTGCCCTTTTATATTTAATTCCTCCAGTGCTTCTACCGCGGCGTTTAGCTGGCCCTTGCCGCCGTCGATGATTACCAGTTGCGGAAAAGCCTTCTCTTCCGCGATCAAGCGTTTGTATCTTCTCAACACAGTTTCCTTCATTGAGGCGAAGTCATTGATGCCCTCAACAGTTTTTATATTAAAGTGCCTGTATTCTTTCTTGTTGGGCTCGCCATTATGAAAAGAAACCATTGCTGATACCGGGAAGCTTCCCTGGAAATTAGAGTTATCAAAACATTCTATCCGGACCGGTATTTCAGGAAGGTGAAGATCCTTTTGTAATTGTTCAAGTAATTTTATTTTATCTTCATTCTTTCCCTGAAGTTTTAAACGCTCCTTTTGTTTCAGGTCCTGGATAAAATAATTGACATTTCTTTCTGATAAATCAAGTAACTTTTTTTTATCACCACCTTTCGGGACAGTCATTATTACATTCGGCTCTTCGTAATCAATAATAAATGGAAGAATAATTTCTTTAGCCTGGCTACTGAAAGTTGTTCGCATCTGTGCGATGCTAAATGAAAGAATTTCTTCCGCCGTTTCATCCAGGTGCGTTTCGACCTTCAATGTCTTTGTCTGAATGATTGTTCCGTTCTGCACCATCAGGTAATTGACGTAAGCAGAATCATTTTCCTTGACCACGGCAAAAACATCAACATCTCCCAGTTTGGGTGTTACGATAACCGATTTGGATTGATAATTTTCAATGAAGTCAATCTTCTTTCGCACCATTTCTGCCTTTTCAAATTCCATTCGGTCAGCGTGGGACTTCATTTCATTTTTGAAATGCTGAATGACAGGACCCAGCCGTCCTTTTAGAAAATTTTTCAATTGCTTTAACCCTTCTTCATAATCTTCTTTGGTTTGGAGTGCTTCACAGGGCCCTTTACAATTGCCCAGATGATATTCAAGACAAACCTTAAATTTTCCCCGTGCTATATTTCTTTCAGTAAGATTTAATGAGCAGGTTCTTAGCTGAATTGTTTGCTTAATAAAATTCAGTAACTCGCGAACCTTGCCAACGGAAGTGTAAGGGCCCAGGTATTCCGAGCCATCTTCAATTTTTCTCCTCGTTAGAAATACCCGGGGAAATGGTTCATTTTTTATAACTATATAGGGATAGCTTTTGTCATCCTTGAGATTGATATTAAATCGCGGTTGAAATTGCTTGATCAGGGAATTTTCAAGCAGGAAAGCATCTTGCTCCGAGTTTACAATGGTGAATTCGATTCTTGTGATGCGCTGAACAAGCTCATAGGTCTTGTAACTAGTGAACGTCTTAATAAAATAAGAAGTAACTCGTTTCCGAAGGTTTTTTGCCTTTCCAACATAAATCAGGCTGTTGTCGACATCGAAGTACTTATAGATACCCGGGCTACCAGGGATAGTAGATGAAATCTTTTTATATTCTTCTGAAGTCATTCACAATAATTAATCATCGCCCTGGTCGTTCCAGATTACTTGCATTACCGAAGTTTTTTCTGCTTCGTTTTTTTTCTGCGTGATCGTTATTACCTGGAATTTTCTGTCTGCATACCAGGTCATCCTTTTCAATATGGAACTGTCTTTATTGCCGTTTAACTTTTCTATATAAATACTTTTTACTTTATCATTCGGCGGATCGGGAAGAATTCTCACTTCCTGCCTGCGAACCTCGAGATCTTCGTCTTTAGGGGTTGCAATAAAAACAGCTAACCCCAGCTCATTGTTCATCATTCTTTCTTCTGTGTACTTTCCGCCAAATTCTTTTGAAATGTCGGGCGTTTCAAGGAAATCTTTTGCAAGTTTTTTGAAATCTTCTCTTTTAACATAGGTAGTGTCGTAAGTACTGTCTGTCACCGCAACAAGCTTGAGAATTCGATAAACAGAAGTATCCACACCTGCAACTTGTCCTTTTATAAAATCCATTGCAGGAAAAGCGTCATTTTTCTTTTGTTTACAAGTACAATAAAAAAAAATTGCGAGTAACAATACGGCCGATACGGAACTTTTTTTCATTCTGCATAATAATTTTTAATGATCCATAAAATTAA
>DASYSW010000554.1:0-17235 GCA_036002905.1 Chitinophagaceae bacterium | reverse complement strand
GCTTTGAGTTTGGCGTGATGCTGTTCACTCCGCCCTTCGCCTGCCTGGGAGGTTGCGGAGGTGAGAAAAAGAAATTGAAGAATATGTTTTGATCGATCAGGGTAAAAAAGTTTCTTTAGTTAAACGAGTAAAAAAAGACTTAAACAATAAGATGACTCATTCTTTCATTTTCAAAACGGATGCTCTGGTTCTCAGTCTTATTCTTTTTGTTGGAATGATCGTCATGGTCCTTTGTGGAAGATATGCATGTAAATTGTGGAACAAGGAGGAGAGCGAACCAAAAGGTGGTGTCAGTTCGCTGTTTGGAGCGCTCTTCGCCTTATCTGGATTGATATTGGCATTTACCTTCGGTATGTCAGGAAGTCGCCTGGAAAAAGTTAGAAATGTTATAGAATCTGAAGCCAATGACATTGGTACCGCTGTTTTGCGGTCAGATCTATATGCTGATAGCGTCAGGTCGGGTTTTCGTGACGATTTCAAAGAGTACCTTGAAGCGGTCATCGCATTTTATGAAAACGCTGCTGATATAAAAAAATTATACAAGGCCAAGGAGGATGCGCAAAGAGTGGCAGACAAGTTATGGGCAAGGGCGACACAACAATCAAAACTTCCAAATATGCTCATTCCTTCGAATCAAATGATACCCGCTCTCAATAGTATGTTTGATATTGCGCAATCAAGAGAGATCATATTAAAGTCGAGAGTGCCGGATCTGATCGTCTATATGCTTTTTATTAGTGTGTTGGCAACCTGTTTTATCGGGGGCTTTACAAGTGGCTCCTTTCATTCCAAAGAATGGATCATTGTTGTTGGATTTTCGATCGTAACAGCCATGGTGGTTTATACAACCATTGATCTTTCAAGGCCCCTGAGGGGAATCATAAAGGACGAGGCGGGTAAGCAGGCAATTATTGAACTTAGAAATATGTTTTGATCAGAATAAACTTGCTGGCTGCTTATGAAAAGATTTACCTCCATAGTCAACTGGCAGACCTTGCTTGTGATCTGCCTTTCCTTCGTAAGCTGCTATTTTACGATCAGGCTCCAGCTTACTTTGTATGCGGACTTTCTCATCTTTGGTTTATTGATCGCTTTCCCCATTACATTGACAACAAAAGAAGCTTTTAAAAGAAGGGAACGTGCCATGCAATATTTAAGCCTTTTCAAAGCCTCCCTGCAATCCCTCTACTATAATGTATTAAACAGCAAATGCGATTACCGCGAAAAAGAGTCGTTTAAGAATATTGTGATCGAAGTGACCACTACGCTCATCGATTATCTTAAGGGCGCCGAAAACGGAGATCCCTCACACGTCCATGGAGCAGCGGACAAAGTCGCGGTCTTCGTTATGCGCAATAAAAAAGCACTAAAAGGCAGCCTCCCCGATAAAATATCGTTCTTTCTTTTTCGCGTGAATAACAGTATAGAATTTTTATTGGCCACCAAGCGGCATCGAACACCCAGGGGATTGAACCTGGTAGTAAAAATAGCCATTTATCTTTTTGTACTGCTTTACCCGGCGTCTCTGCTGCACCAAACGGGGCCGGATGAAACACTAGGCTACCTGTTTGTATCATCTGTGGTCAAATCGGTCTTTCTTATCTCCCTTGTAAACGTGCAGGAAATGCTTGAAGACCCATTTAACCAACAAGGGACCGATGACATAAGAATGGATGATTTCCAGTTTACTTCGAAGTTGCTGCCCAGGCCATAGCCGGACCCGGAAAAAATGAATGAGGCATTTGAATAAAATTGTTATATTCATTTACATATTCTTCAACACATGAGACCCACCAAAACTACCGCAACGATTTTGTCTGCCTGTATTTTACTCCAAGTATCAGCACAGGAAAAACAAGACAAACTTTTTTCAGACAGTAAACCTCTGGATATAGCCCTGAAGGTTTCCATAACTTCAGTAAAGGACAACACGGGTGATACCCTATATGAGGCCCATGTGCTAAAGTATCGTAACAGTCATGGGACCTTTGATTCTGTTAATACAAATATGAAAACCCGCGGCAAGTTCCGGCTGGCGGAGTGCTACTTTCCGCCGCTGTCACTTAAGTTTAAGAAAGAGGATCTCAAGGGAACTTTGCTGGAGGGCAATAAAAGTCTTAAACTGGTCATGCCCTGTAAAACAAATTCGGAGGCCAATGACTTAATTGTAAAAGAGTTTCTTTGTTACAAACTCTATGAGATCATCACTCCCTATTGTTTTCGCACGCGTTTAGTGCATCTAGATTTCACTGAAGAGCAAAGGAAAAAGGAAAAAAATTTTCAATTGAAGGGCATATTGATTGAAGACGCAGACAAAGCTGCTAAGCGTTTTAACGGCAAGATCCTGGGCACGATAACCGCCACTCCCAATGTGCTACAGGATACTGCGGATCTCCAGATGTCGCTGTTTCAGTATTTGATATCGAATACAGATTGGTCAAGTATGTACCAGCACAATATAAAGTTGATGCAAAGAGGTCCTAAGGATCTTATTGTCCCGATCACCTATGATTTTGATATGGCCGGGATGGTCAATGCCGGGTATGCAGTTGTTTCCGAAACGGGTGGGGGAGACGCGATCGGTGAACAAACTTCAGTCCGCGATAGGGTCTACCGCGGCTGGTGCCGGGCTGATGATGTTACCCAGTACGTGAGAAAGGACTTTATTTCTAAAGAAGCGCAATTACTTGCAGCAGTTGATGCTTTGAAGGATGAATTGCCTGATAAGCAAATACAAAGTGCAAAAAGTTATATCGGCCAATTTTTTAAGGTATTGAAAGATGATAACTCATTTAAAAGGTTGATCACAAGTCAGTGCAGGAAGAATTGATCTAAAAACTTTTTGGAAAATCCCCTTGCAATCACTCCGAGTGTAGCGATGTCTCAGTTCCCCCTGTTGCAAAGGGGGAGTAAAGTCACTCCGACAGTAGAAAGCTGGGAGGGGGATTCGCTCTGCGCGCAGCAGTTTGAGATGCCTCCGCAGCCTGTGCAGAGTTTACGAAGCATCGGCATGATAACACTCGGAACAAGGAATTTTTCCCTCTCTGAAATGGGAATAAAATCACTTCGACGCAGAAATTCAACAAGGGCGTTCGCACAAAGCGTAGTACTTTCAAACATGTACTACCTACCGTACGATAAAAGCCTCAAAGAATTTTCACGTGAACTAAGAAAGCATTCTACTCTTGGGGAAATTTTATTGTGGCAAAAGCTGCGCGCACGCAGCATGATGAATTATATGTTCAATCGCCAAATGCCCCTTGACAGGCATATTGTAGATTTTTATTGTAAACGGTTAAATCTCGTCATTGAAGTTGATGGTTCTTATCATTTTGAGACGGATCAAAAGATTAAAGATGAGTAAAGGCAGAAGGTCCTTCAAAAAATGGGATTAAACTTCCTTCCCTTTTCTGAGCAGCAGATAAGAAAGGATATGGATGTGGTGTTGAAAACGCTAGAGAAATACATCATCGCGAGAATGAATAGAACACCAGACAAATAATTAGCTGTCATTACGCTTGAGCGAATCCCCTTCCAATCATTCCGATTGTAGAGATGTCTCATCTCCCCCTTTGCAAAGGGGGAGTGAGGTCACTCCGAAAATTAGAAATTTTGTTTGGGGATTCACCGAAAGCCGTAATGGCTCGCGTTTGAGATCCCTCCTTCGTCGGCATGACAAGCTTCGAACGACGATTGTCTCCATCTCGTTTCGCCGCATGACAAGACGGAGGTAACCAAAAATCAGCGAGTCCATGAAAGGCTACGCGCATTCTTCGTCAACAACTTTGAATTTGATCCATTCATTTCCTGTATCCACAGATCCGTTGTGGCAGGCAAGGAAGCAAAGAAAACAGAAAAGATATTAATTTCAATTATGTAAAAGTAATCTCATATAGTTTTTTGTTGTCACTCATGATCCTGTTGTAAATAAATTTTAGATTCCGGGTCAAACCCGCAGAAGCCTTTAGATGTCACCGTTGATCTACATGAATGTAAACTGTATGCGACTTTCAAAGAATTGCACATTGCCTGACAATCCATAGCGATCAAGATTCCCAAACCCATAAATAAATTCCCATCGGATATTTTTTGAGAGGTACCAGTTAACCATCGGAGTAAGACGCCACAATTTACCTCCGGATATGGACCCGCTGTTTAGATTCAGCGTAGAGTATGTTATCACTCCTTCTATTTCACCTAAACCGCCTTTGAACACAGACTTTTTTACTCTAATGAATCCGTATATCCCGCCTGATGTATTGTAGGGTCGTGTTCCACCTGTGAATGAGTAAGCTACCATTACATTACCACCATTAAACGTGTGACCACCGGAGTCTGTTGAATAGAAATGATGGGAGATGACTTCCGAACCAATGGTGAGACGGTTGTTTGTATAATAAGCTTCACCTGCATAATGAAAGGAATGATCTGTCGTGAACTGACCCGTATTGATGAGCTGCGGAGTGGGGTTTGATTCAGGGCGACTTTTCAGGGTCATGACGTCATCCTTTGGCTTTCCCCAGCGCAAGCTGGTGGCGATGTGAAGCCACTTGTTGTTTTTTTGATCAAGAACAGGCAACCAGCCTACTCGTGCTACTACCTGTGATTTGAACGTTGCAAAGCCCTGGCCTTTTGAAGTCCAGTTATTAAAATATCCAAGGTTAAGAAACATTTTTGCTTTCGGATAAAAGCCCATATACTTTATGCCATCAGCCAAAATCGGAATTACATCAAGCGCCATTTGTCTTTCATATCCCCAGGGCGAGTGACCATTCATCACTTTGACCATCGAAAAACCTTCTTTCGTGCGGCCAACAAAGAAACTGCCTCTTAATTCCGGTACTCCAACACTCACACCTGTTTCACGAACCATCCACAAATTCTTGTCGCCGTCCCACATGTATGCAAATTTCCAGGAAATGGCACGCTTGGTTTTAAGCACGCCACTACCCAGGATCCGGAAGTCCCTTGTTTTTGATCGCGCATCTAGTTGTACATTGGCTATACCCATTTGTTCTTTAAATTCCTCGCTCTGAGCATACGTTGTAAAATCATAAATAAAACCAACGCCAATCCGAAACGTAGTGACCGGTCCATCAAAATCATTGGCCTTAGGGTTCACGGGTTTTCCAGTAATTGCGTCCACAGTGTCCATGATCCCCTCTGTTCCATTGGGAACTATCTTTTCTTTTTGCTGGGAGTACGTGCGTGGTAATATGAACAGCATCATCAATACCAGCAACATTGGTTTTTCGCGAGTCAGGAAATATAAGCGAGGTTTCATTAGTGTTTTCTTCATAAGGTGATAAAAAATAAAATCGTGAAATCGGCGAAGAAACAATGATTTCACGATTGA
Organism: Chitinophagaceae bacterium; assembly: GCA_036002905.1. Taxonomy (GTDB): domain Bacteria; phylum Bacteroidota; class Bacteroidia; order Chitinophagales; family Chitinophagaceae; genus VBAU01. Next base: position 11,879 of record DASYSW010000554.1, on the reverse strand, counting down.
CGATGAACGAACAAACAATTTTAATCTTCGTCCTTTTTATAGAACGATTGTGAAAAAGTATGCTTGAATGACAACCGCAACTCATTGTTGATTTAAACCAGGCCACCTAATGACTTACTGTTGTCCACCTTTCGGTTTAAAGAACGTTGTTGAAAAATTATATTTAAAGGACACCTGTATTTTTGTGCAATCTGCTTTAAAGCCGTCTTCACCTTCGCGTTGTCCCCACTGAAATTCAATAGCCGCCATCGTATTCGTGAAAGGAGTCGTTCCAATCGTCAGCAATGCGTACTGCCCTTTTTTATACGAGGTGGTTCCCTGTGCAGTTTCTGTATTGTCGATCGAAACCGTTGAGTAGCCAAGAGAGGTCCAAACCATGGGATTCCAGTTGTGATCGAGCCAGGCTACGATTCCTGAAACGGGAAGTGCTTTGCCGTCAATAGAATTGCCATTAATAACAGTGCCAACATCATTCGGCGCATCCTGCATATAATTTTCAATGCCTTCACCATAAACATAAGACCCCCGGAATACCGTGCTCTTTCCCAGGTTGAGCACCGCACTTAAATTCGCTCCCCAGCCTGTAACACTTCCGCTGAGATCATTGCCGAAGTTGTTTACGCGGGTATCTTTCCATTTCAATGGACGAAGTATACCGGCCAGTTGAACGCTACCCCATTTACCTCTTTTTTTGAAGTGCGCAGAAACATCGGGAGCGGATAACTGTGCTTTTACACTGTCTAATGGCGGCAATTCAGGTATTGAAATCGTGCCTTTATCAGCACCGGCACCGGGGCGTTCCAGGGCTATAAACAATTCCTTGTCGGCGGTTTTTATTGGAGCATAGCGAATTTGTACATTCCTGTAAAATACCATACCACAAGGCCCCCAGTATTCTATTGTATTGGGCCAGGCATCATCATCCATAAAGGGCGACGTGGCTTGCCCCGCAAGGAATCTCCCCAATTCTCCATAAGCATAACGCAAACGCATAGTCGTTTGTCCTTCGTCCGAACCTGTACCGAACATATCAAACTCGTACACCACCTTCAGGTCTCCAATCTTTGTCGGCGTATAGCCCGCCACGCCAAAACGCGTTTGTCTTACACCAAAGAAAAATGTTCCGTCAGGGGCAAATTGATCTTTGTATTTGGGCAAACGGTTTAACCGTAAGGCATCAAACCACCTCGGATCAATTTGGTCAAAATTGTAACCCATGTCAACCATCGCAAATCCATAAACCCTTAGGCTTCTTGTCATGTTTGTGTCTTCCTGAGCCTGAACTTTGTCCGTCCAAAATGCGAGAAATACAATTCCTGCGACAATGGCTTTTAGATAGGCCTTTCTCATAATTAAGAATTTGAGTTGATTAATATTTAAAGAAGAACTCCTGGAGCTGTTTTTTATCCTTTGTTTTTGTCAATCCCAACATTAATAATATTCGTGCTTTTTGGGGATTAAGATCATCTGAAACGATGGTGCCCAATTCATCATCATTAATTTCATCATGAAGTACGACCCTGCCCGAAGGAGTACGGCTCGCCCGGCAAACGATAATGCCGGCGGCGACAGCACGTTTAACTGCATCCATATACGCTTTGTTGAAATTACCATTACCAACACCTGCTATCACAATCCCGTCAACTTTTTTGCTGACGAGCATATCGATCTCATCAGATGGCGCATCTGCATACATATACACAATATCCACCCGGGGTAGTTTTGTGTCAGCAGTTATCACAACCGGTTTTTGAGGATCTCTTTCCCTGACGGCGTTTGCATAATATTCTACTTTACCATCATAGACGTGGCCAATAGGACCTGTATTAGGAGACCCGAATGCATTTGTAAAGGTTGTACTCATCTTCATCACCTCTCTTCCATCAAATATGCCTTCATTAAATGCTACCAACACACCTCTACCTTTCGATTTGGGATTAATAGCGACAGTGATTGCATCGTACAAATTCTTCGGACCGTCTGCACTGATCGCTGTGGCCGGCCGCATAGAACCTGTTAGCACAACGGGCATTGCAGAGGGAACAACAAGGTCAAGAAAATAAGCCGTTTCTTCCTGTGTATCGGTACCATGTGTAACAACAATGGCATCTGCCTGCTTCTTTGCAATTATTTCATTGATGCGAACAGCCAGTTTTTTCCAGATATCAATGGTCATATCCTGGCTGCCAACAGATGAAATCTGTTCACCGGAAATGTCGGCAATCTTTTTAACAGTCGGGATTGCACCGATCAACTGGTCAATAGGAATTTTTCCAGCCTCATATCCTGCCCTGTCAGATGCGGCACCCGCTCCAGCAATAGTTCCCCCGGTTGCAAGGATGATCACCTTAGGCAGTTGGGCATTGATAATAACTACGAAAAGTAGCAGTGTAAATAATGAAACTATCTTTTTCATACCGTTATATTTTGTTTATTAATTGATGACGATTGTGTTATTCCTGCAATTTTGTTGGACCTGTTGGGGTTGTTAGCTTAACCGGATCAAGCAGGTCTTTGATCTGTTGTTCGGTTAGCAATTTCTTTTCGCGGATCAATTCAAGAATTCCTTTGCCCGAATCCAATGCTTCCTTTGCCAATTCAGTTGTTTTATCATAACCAAGAACAGGGTTCAGTGCCGTAACAATACCCACACTCCGCTCCATATAGTGTTGCAATACTTTATCGTTTACAGTAATGCCTTCTATGCATTGTTTTCTGAATAATGGTAACGTTTTAAAGAGGAGTCCCTGCGATTCCATGATAGATACGGCGACTACCGGTTCATACGCATTCAATTGAAGAAGTCCATCCCGGGAAGCTATTGTAACGGTGAAATCATTGCCGATAACCTTATAACATATCTGGTTCATTAATTCCGGCATTACCGGATTTACTTTTCCCGGCATAATGGAAGATCCGGGTTGAAGAGCAGGAAGATTGATCTCGAAAATTCCCGTACGGGGCCCCGAGCAAAGAAAAATAAGGTCGCTGCTGATCTTTGATAAAGTGACAGCTAAATTTTTCAGTCCCGCGGAATACATAACAAAGGCCTGCATGCTGGACGTGGCAGCAATAAGATCTTTTGAGAGATGCATAGGCTTTCCCGTTATTTCAGCTAGACGAGTAGCACATTTTTCTGCATACCCGGGTGATGCGGTAATACCTGTACCGATGGCTGTAGCACCCATATTTTCTTCATATAAGTACTCTTCTGATTTTACGAGGGCATCAATAGCGGCATCTAACTGGTTCGCAAATCCATGAAATTCCTGGCCCACGGTCATCGGCACGGCGTCCTGTCCTTCAGTCCGGCCCATCTTTAAAACTTTACTGTACTTATCACCTATTTTATGGAACGCAGCCGAAAGGTCCTTGGCTTCTTTTATTACCTTACCATTGTGCAGTATCAATGCGACATGTATAGCGGTTGGATAGACATCATTCGTGGATTGCCCCATATTCAGATCATCGTGGGGTTCAACAATATTATATTCTCCTTTCTTATGCCCTCCCATCTCGAGTGCGACATTGGCGATTACTTCGTTCGAATTCATGTTTGCAGAAGTGCCCGCGCCGCCGTTGTACATATCCACTAAAAACTGGTCGTGGTATTTGCCATCTATTATGGCCTGGCATGCTTTCTCGATCATCACCAGTTTGTCCTTACTCATTCTTCCAACGTCTGCATTCGCTCGTGCTGCTGCAAGTTTCACCATCGCATACGCTCTGACATAGTCAGGATAAAACTTAGTGGGTATGCCGCTTACCTGGAAATTTTCCAATGCTCGGGCGGTTTGTACTCCATAATAGGCATCGTTTGGAATTTGCTTTTCTCCCAGGAGATCTTTTTCAGTGCGGGTTCCCTGGCCGAAAACTGTAACCAGGAAAAAACTAAACAGGAGGGAGATAGTAAGATTTAGAAATTTCTTTTTCATTTTAAAAAATTTATGTGTCAACTGGCTTTATTACCATGGAACGCAGGACGTTGATAAGCGCAAGACATCGAGTCGATGGGGAGTTAAAGGTAAATAGCTCACCGAGAGTAGAGGTAGAAGTGCCCTAGTTTACCGTTACTTATGTCTGCGTTTTACGGTAAACTATAAAAGCGGGGTGTGAAGGGCTTTGTTTCTCGTTTTTTTGTCCTCGGATTGCAAAAATATCAACGTCATGTATTCATCATATGTCGCCTGGAAGAAAGCAACCAGCGCAACGGTTGCATTCCTAATTGTAATTGCCCTGGTCACCTCGTGCAACAATTCAAAGGACAATACCACTAAAGAACAGACTGAAAAAGACACCACTAAATCGTCAACAGCCCATGCCTCGAGGGAACATGTACTAACTTCTGCAGAACAAAAGACACTGACACCAGATCAGGTGATAGAAGACCTGAAGAAAAACAATGAGCATTATGTTCAAAATCACCTGACAGCAAACGATTATATCGGCATGATGCATAGTTCAGCTCAGGGTCAATACCCTGAGGCATTTATTCTTTCATGCATTGATAGTCGTGTCCCTGTGGAAGAAGTTTTTGATAAAGCCATAGGCGACGTATTTGTCGGCAGAGTAGCGGGGAATTTCGTGGATGAAGATATGCTTGGAAGTATGGAATATGGCTGTAAGGTATCGGGTGCTAAATTGATCGTGGTGCTTGGACACGAATCCTGCGGAGCTATCAAAGCAGCCATCGAACATGAAAAATTGGGAAATATTACGGCGATGCTCGAGAAAATAAAGCCAGCTCTTGAAATGTCAAAGGATTTTGCGGGCGAGAAAACGGTACAGAATCATGCATATGTTGAACGCGTCGTGAAAGACAATATCATGAATACTATCCATACTATACCATTAAAAAGTCCGGTTCTAAAAGAAATGCTTGATAAAGGTGAGATCAAAATTGTAGGAGCGTATTACAGTTTTGAAACTGGTGAAGTGTCATTTCTGAATGAGAAGTAAGTATTGTGACGAACTGTAGATTTCAATAAATAAAGGATGGATGCAACGACGCAAAGGGCGGTAAACGTAGGCTTAATGAGCGGATTATTAAGTTTTGTTGCGGGTTATGCGGATACGACAACTTTTATCTGCGCCAATCGGCTGTTTTCTGCACACGTAACAGGAAATTTTGTCGTCTTTGTTTTTAGCCTGGTAACAAACGCACACCTGGGCGCATGGATGAATCTTTTTTCATTTCCCTGCTTTGTTGCCGCAGTCATTGTTAGTAGCTGGCTAGTGAGATATTCTAAATATCCAGGTAACGTTTTACGAATCGAGGCTTTGTTACTCCTGATCGCGGGAACGATAGCAGGATTTTTAAAACTGGCGCGTTTAGAAACATCTTTCGGTATATTCCTATTGGCAATGTTGATCGTCTTTGCCATGGGTTTGCAAAATGGTTTTGGCAAACTTTATCCATATACCACTTACTCGGCAACAACGATCATGACAGGGAATGTGACACAGATCACATTAGATGTTCTGCGCCACATACGGCGCGCAAACCGTTCTGTCGAATTGAGTAAAGCTTTAAGAAGACAAGGATTAGTGATAAGCTTTTTCTTTTTCGGTTGTCTCATGGGCGGGATCGTCAGTCATTTCATCGGGCTGCCGGCGATGATTTTACCTGGAGTCGTCATGCTTTATTTTTGGCAAATGAGAAAGAAATTGATCTGGGTAAATAATTAATTCTCCATGTACCTCCGTGCGCTTCGTTTCTCCATGGTTCAATTTTTCTTACGACGGAGACACAGAGGAAATGCAGAGGGCCACAGAGGATTTTTATTCGCAACTATCTTTTTCGGAAACGGTTGTGCTTGACGCGGATCAACGTTCATTAGCTGACGCTCCACTCATCACATCTTTTCAACGGTTGAATTAATTCTTCAAGTTAGTCCAGAAAAATAAGTGAAATTGCGTACCTATTCGATACTTGCTGCTGATCCCTGACCCTATCAATACACTTACCCGGTTAACATACACTCTGCTTAACCAATCACCGAAAGTTGTAACAGCAGAAACTCTCTAAATAGAGAGAAGGAGTGTTTTTTTAAAATTAGATATATGAACCTGGCTTATAACCTAACTGACACCGTTATGATCCCGGGCCTGATCATCGCGTATCCTGTTACTATTTGGATACTTGGTACAGCCGCCGCTCACTCTTCTATTATCTTGATCGCGGCCAACCGCGTCGCCATGTTACTGGCGTGTGCTTACGCAGTTATCGCCTTATTAGCCCTGTTAAAAAATCGTAGAAAAATGTTAACCGACGCACCAGAGCTGCAAATAGTAGTTAATCGTAAGTACGCATTGACCGCACCCGAAAAAAAGAATGACAAGATCGGTCGGTTCCTTAACGACGAAAAACTAACGCATTTTAATTTCGTGATCAACCAGTTTCTCATTAATAAGAAACCATTTCTTCAGCAAAAATATTCGCTAAGGGACCTGTCAGTCGACGTGGATATACCTGTAAACTATCTTTCAGCCTTCATCAACCGTTATCACAAGATGAACTATGGTGATTTTATGAATAGGTACAGAGTTTCACATAGCAGGGAAATGATCCTGGCGGGGGAGTGGAAGTCCAAGACGCTGGAGGCGATCGCATCTGAATCAGGTTTTAACAACAGGAATACTTTTACCGCTGCCTTCAAAAAAGAAACAGGTGAAAGTCCTTCTGAATTCTTAAGAGAGACTAAGAAGAACCATCAGGACAACAGATCAACGTCGAATAAGGCACAAAGGGTTCTTGTTTAAAAACTTCATCCAATAAACAAGATCATTCCTAAAAATATTACCAAGTCGCCCGCGGCTCATCAGTCAAAGCTTCCAGGCTACATTGGTTTCTTTAAAGCACCCCGGATTGTTCTGAAGTTTTTATTGTGGCGAGATCAACGTGCCTGGCACTATACTTCTTACCTGCAGTTTTTGCCGACGTAATAATGCAAGCGCAAAAACGATCACCCAGATCATAAAGGCACCAATATTTATCCGCTCCCACGTTCCTATGTGGGGTGTTGGAAGATTGTTGGGTATGCCAGGCGCTTCGGTTCCGATCAATACCCCAAAGGTGATAAAGACAATAAAGGTAGCAATGGTATAAAGGCGAAATGATCTTCCCAGCGCAGCTGACCCGAATCCCATGATGAGCATCATCAGCAGAAGTGTAACCATTGCCCATACAATGTGCAGTGTGTCCGTCAGGGTTGGTTCGTTTCCCCGCAAATGCATCGGCGGCCAGTAGAAATTGATGATCACGTAAACGATGATCAATACTCCGACGATGCGCAGTGATCGATTGCCATCGCTCAATTTTCTAACGCCCCATCCGAAGGCGGCAAATAGCAGGATGTAAATCATCGCAAGCGAAACCCACAATGTTCGTGTCGGAGCGTCGATAGCGGAAAGTTCGCTGACTGTTTGAGAGGGTATGTTATAGCCCTCAAACTGCATCGGCACAAAAACATTCATTAGCACATAGAGTACCGATGAGAGAATACCGCAGATCAATAAACTCTTTACCATGATGATGTCTTTTTACTCATCACAAAGTGAAAGAATATAAGTAGAAGAAAGAATGATTTTTGTCAACCAGGAAAGTGACAGTTAAAGTTGGAAAACGAAGCAAAATATCCGCAACTTGATTAGACAAGTTTATTTGCAGGTTTGTCACTGGCCTTTGGCTCCATCCTTTGTAGCGCCAGGTTTTTGAGATACTGGGTAGGAGTAGTACCGGTAAATTTTTTGAAAGCAGTCAAGAATGTTACCCTGTTATTAAAACCAGCCTTTTCAGCAATGGCTTCCAAAGTCAAGTCAGTCCATTTGGCCTTTTTCAAACCTTCTTCAACATAATTTATTCGGCACCTGTTGACAACGTCATTAAAATTTGCCCCGTATGCCTGCCCGATAAACGTAGAAAATACATGGGGCGGTATATTGAGAAAACTGGCCACTTTCTTGCGATCGACATCGCTGTTCAAATAGAATTCTTTGTCGACATATTTTTCAAAATGTTCCTTTAGTTCCAGCATCCTTTCACTTGACAAGGTGAGTGGTTTTATTTTCTTCCCGGCCCTTTCCTTTAAAAGTTCAGCGTTTAGATAGTGACCATATAAAAGATCGGGGTTCGAAAACAAAACAAGGCTTATTAGGAAAAAGAACGTCATCACGCAAATGGAACTGAATAGCCATTGATCTTTAGGGGTAAAGATCAATGTGAGAAGACTGCTCGCCCCCAAAAGAAAATACAAAGAGGTAGCAGTTACCAGCCAGCGTAATACAAGAGGTTTGTTATTCGGGGCACCGGAGCGAGAATATTTAAAAAGCATTTTTGCCACGAAAAAAAGATAGGTGAATCCAATAATTATGGGTGCTAAAAAATGGATGCCAGGAGGCATGAACCATCCGTCGTCATAACGCAAAACAGTTTTTTGACCATGACCGAGCAAGGCTTGTATAATCGCGAGCTTGTGTTGAGTTGAACTAAAAAAAAGAGGACTGAAGTCAACAAAGTAAAGAGCCGCAGGCAACAGGTGCAACGCATCGGACCAGCGCAGGTACTTGCGGGACTTAATGACGAAGGCGGCATACAGGTAAAATGAGGGTATTACCAGGTAATAGAACAAAGAGCCTGTTCTGAAAAGAAAGGGAAGATTTAAAATATACCTGCTCTCAAACAAAAAAATCAGCAGTACTGTAAAATTTAGGGAAAACAACGAAAGTGCCAGCAAACGTGAAGGAAGATCCTTATGCTTGTTAAGTATAATAGCGATAACAATGCAGCCGGTTATTAATACAGCAAATGAAAAGAGGGCACTAAAACTCATATCAAGGTTTTGAATGTTAGTCTCTCGCGTCTCACACCGCAAAATCAAAAATCTACAACTCCGGGGTCCGAATGGAAAGGGATGTAAACATACGGGCAATCGGTTATATAAAAAAATGAATATATAGGGACGGCCTTAAAGAGGTATGAAAACGAGCAGGGTCGCCCGGGGCGCATTGATTTGAGACAATGGGAACCATTATGCCAAAAATTATAATAACAATCATCGAAGACCTGGCCGTGATTATTTGGAAATAATTTTACTTGTTTTCAAGTGAGTTGATGAAAGAAATACTGCCACGTTTTATAAGATTTGGCTTATTCTGGAATTTCATTTCAATTTTCAGTGGCGATATAAAGTAACTTCATTGAGAGTGCACCAACAGTACTGCGTTCAAATCCTCGTCAATTTCCGCCATGGCAATATTCAGCGCGTGCGATATGATTTCTGACAATGATCAAGTGTTGAATCCTTCGAGTGTAATGAGAGGGGACCATCGCGACCTGGTACGAAACATTTTATCAGATAAGAAAAAACTACTCAATTAAACTCAAAAATCAAGTGTATGAAAAAAGTTTTCCTGCTTGTTATACTGGTTTCAGCAACAGCAATTTCATTTGCTCAAAAAGCCCGGCTAAACGCTTACGGAATGTATGTGTTTGACGACGGTTTTGATTCATATTATAGTAACACCAGCTATTACAATGGCACCATTAACGGAAGCTTCCAGGGAGGCATTGGGTTGGAATTCATGGCTTCAGAGCGGAACTGTTTTGAGATCATGTGGCAGCACCAGAGCACACATGCACCAACTAGTTATTTGGATTTGAACAGTTTCGGCCCGAATGAAAAGCACACAAATTTTGACGTAAACATTGATTACGTGATGATCGGTAGTGATGGTCATATACAGAAACCGGGTAGTAAGGTTGAAGGCTACGGCGGTTTGTTCCTGGGTGCCGCCTTCGTTGGTGCGAAGAATCCTGACAACGGGAACCATAACACGGCAACGAAGTTTGCCTGGGGTGCGCGACTTGGTTGCAATATTTGGGCAAATGAAAAATTCGGAATAAAACTGCAGGCGGGATTGACATCGATCGCCCAGGGTGCCGGTGGCGGACTATATTTTGGTACCGGAGGAGTAGGAGCCGGGGTTAGCACATATTCCAGCATTTACCAGTTTCAGTTGGGAGGTGGCTTGAGCTTTAAGCTGGGACATTGATGAGATAATGAGTAATCAGTGATCAGTGATGCGTGAGCTGGTGATGAATTAGCGTTAATGATTCACTACTCATTACGATTTCGAGAAACATCCGCGAATTATTTAACACGAGGAAAAGAGGTAGTACATGATCTGCCATGGTTGATAAATTCATCAACAGTGCTCACAATGACCGGCAAGCGAATAGTCTTGTTATTATGCCTGGGTAGCTTTTGTTATTATGCAAAGAGCCAGGAGTTGGAACCAAGAGCTTATGCCGCATTACCAAAAAATTTAAACACGATAGCGGTGGCATATGGATTTTCGAGGGGCAACGTCCTCACTGATCCTTCTTTGCCCATTGCTGATTTTAAAATCAGTCTTCAGAGTTTGACCGGGGTTTATTTACGCACATTTGCGGTGGCCAACAAACTGGCTCGTGTACAGGTGAATGTCCCCTTCATCCAAATGTTTGGAAAGTTGCAACTAAATGGTCATGATACAACTGGGTCAAGAAATGGTTTTGGCGATGCAAGAATTCGATTGGGGATTAACCTTACCGGTACACCTGCAATGGGACGAAAAGAATTTTCGGGCTATACTCAAAAAACAATTGTAGGGGTAAGTTTGGTCACTGTTTTGCCGACCGGGTTATATCACGCCGACAAACGAATTAATACAGGGAGCAATCGCTGGGCTCTTAAGCCCGAGATGGGAGTATCCAAACGATTCAAACGAGTTTACGCAGAAGCGTATGCAGGCGTGTGGTTTTATTCTGACAACAATAAGTATTTAGTTAACAAAACCCTTCACCAGGAACCTGTATTCAGCATACAGGGTCACGCCTCTTATTATTTTAAGAACCTGATGTGGGTTAGTATCAATGGTACGTGGTTCAATGGCGGAAAGACATTGATCGATGACACGCCCCAGGGCGACTTGTTTGATAACTGGCGGGTGGGAGCCACCTGGTCAGTCCCTATCGCAAAGGGGCAATCATTGAAATTGCAATTTCATGTCGGTGCGTTTACTGCAAGCGGTTATGACTATAATGCTGTTTCATTGGTTTACCAGCATATATTTTGACGCGGTTGAAATAATTAACAGTGTGAGCAACAAAAATTAAATCAAATGAAAAAAATAACTCTTCTGCTTTTAATTGTTGCAATGTTCGGGGAGTATGTACCCGCACAGGATCTTGTCGCAACAAAAACGGGACCTCCGGGTACCTGGCAGGAATTAGGAACCGTGAATGTAAACTTCACCGTGAATCATGAGGACATTGTATTGGTGGGCCAGGCAGAATACAGGTCACTAAAATTCAAAGTGCAGGACGCGCCGGTAAACATTCTCAACATGAATGTGATCTATCAAAACGGTAAGGTGGATCAGTTTAATTTAAAATACCAGGTAGCGGCTGGTGGAGAGAGCCGGGTGATCGATTTAAAGACCGATAATTTAAAGACCGGTGTAAGAAAAATAAGAAGAGTTACGATCTGGTATCAAATAGACAGTACTGCAGATCAAGGCGCGGCCAAAGTGATTTTATTGGGTATGAAATAAATGAACGAACCTAGGCATTAAAATTTATCAATAATGAAAAAGATTTTGGGAGGCAGTTTTTTATCGATTGCGTTGTTTTTTACAGTTAACATCGCCTGGGCACAAAAGAAAACATCCTTGACTCCTGAAGAGAGGGCGACTAAAATTACGGAGTGGATGAAAACAAATTTGCAATTGAACAATGACCAGGCTACGCAGGTACAAACGATAAATTTAAAGTATGCAAACAAGACACAGGAGCTGCAAACTCACTCAATGTCACGTAAACAAAAAATGCAAACATT
>DASYSW010000553.1:0-2475 GCA_036002905.1 Chitinophagaceae bacterium | reverse complement strand
TTGTTGACCTGGTCGGTGAAATGAGAAAAATTCAACGCAACTCCCAAAGACATCCATTTCCTGACCCTGTATAATACGCCGATGTCATTTTGAAACACATTTGTGTATGGAGGTTTGTAACCCAAGCCATATCCTCCTTCCCAATAAAAAGACAACTTTTTTTCGAATGCAGAGTCGCTTTTTGTAAGAAGAAGGCAGGCCGCGGTAGCAACCGACCCGCATACAAAACCAAAAGCTGTCGATAGCTGTACGGGTTTTAATCCAAGTGGATCCTGGTACCATTTTGTGAAAGGAGGATATATCTGTGAGATCTGACCGCTTGCTTTTGCTAAATAAATTAATGAAATGAGCAGCAATAAAATAAACCGGGTATTTCCTTTACATTTCTTATTGCACATATCACGTCGTTTTGTAACCTTACTGGGCTACTGTTTTAGCGGCGTTGAAGCGTACGGAAACTCCGATCGAAAAATTATCAGTTGCCCGGTGGAGATCCGGATTAGTGAGATCCGCCGAGGCTGAATAGCTCGTATGAAACATGAAGTTTTTCCATCCAACCCTAAGTAAAAGACCGGGCTCCCACATAAGATGGAACGGTTGACGATATAGGCTTCCCAGCTGGCTGGTGCAGTAAGGTTCCTTTGCATTTTCAAAAGCAGTATCAACGTTGAAATTGACACCTGAGAATTTCGATGTGATGCCAAATTGAACTGTTTTCTTTGCATTGCTGGCAGCAATGGCGGGCTGTATGAAGAAACTGGTAAGGTGTATTTCGGAATTGCCCGTGGCATGCATATTATCGATCGTCCCGGTTCCGATACCTCCATATGTCTCGAAATGCCAGACTTTTGAAAGAGGAGTAACGTATCCGGCTCCGGCTTCGAACTTGTGAAATCTCATATAAGTCTCAGCGACCTCATTTTTGCCGGACGAATAGCCAGCGATCAGCCCCAGGTGCTTAGCTGGCAGGTAAGAGGCTTGTGTCTCGAATCCTGTAAACTGGTTACTCGCGGAAGCGAGAACATTGACACTAACGTCATTTTTTTCAGAAAGCAATTGTGTATTGGGGGTTGACGGAACATAATACACATTTTCCTTTTGTCGCCATTCAGGAACAGTATCCGGAGTTCCGGTGGGATAAGGAATACAGGAGCCGAAAAAGGCGATACAGGCTACAATTGTGAGGCCCGGTATCAGTAAATTCTTTTTCATTGTTTTTGATTTTGGTTAATATGGATTGTAACACTTTTAAAGAGCTTTTGAGCAGACCCCATGATTTAAAATCCCCTTTTGGGGGATTTTAAATCATTAGACGTGGAGCTGTCAAAGAGTGGAAATACATGGAGCTATAAAGATGGATAAGGAATGTGAGTTCATTTTTTTACCAACTTCCTCATGATCTCGCCCTGCAGATCATGAAATTTTTCTTTCTTACCGCCGATGATAAATTTCTTTTTTGCCACAGCGCCGATTATAGTTCCAACAATGGCCCCAGTCGCTCCAAGACCCAGCCCGCCGGCAACAGCTTTTTCACCAGCCGTCATGGCAAAGGCATTATTCATCGCAACGGCCATTGTCCCAAGCAAAAGAGGGTCGTTATATGGATCAGGATAAGTCATTACAGGATCATCGCCACTGGCGAGACCAATAATAACACCGGCTGCAGCGCCAATGCCAAACCCGATTAATGCGCCCTTTAGTACGCTGTTCTTTCTTTTTATTGTGAATGACTTCAGGTTCTCGGCAGGAATGGTCAATTGACGACCATTGGTTCTCAAAATAAGCTGGGTATCATTTACAGCAGACAATGACCCTCTCAATGATCTGTCATCCATGGTCGCAACAGATGCATTAAATACTTTTTGCTTTTTTACAGAGGCAGAATCTGTTTGCGCCTTTAGAATGATGATGCACATCGAACAAGTAGCGGCAAGGAATATCTTTTTCATTTTAGTTGAGTTTTGGTGTATTTGATTTGATGGTGAGCTCTTGTTGCAATAAAAGGTTTAATGGTTAATTGCTTTTGCCGTCTGCCCACAGAAAGAAGTAAGGATTTATTGAGGTCTGTTTACCTGTTGTCATCGGGCAGGGCCCCATGTTGATACACAAAAAATTCACGCCGCTGGTTGTATTCCAGATGTAACTATTTTTCTGCAACCCGGGATTGCCGGCCAATTCGGGCAACATCTCATACAACATCCCATCCCAGCATGCTTTTTCAAGTTCCTCCATGGCAGAGTAATCGTTATTACCTTCATTATCGCTGTCTCTTTTACAGAACTGGCGGCTGCAAAAGCCACTCCCCGTAAAAAGGAGGATTTCCTGGTTGATTACTTGCGGTTCCATATTTTTCTGTTTTCAGTGTTTATGTTTGATTGACAACACAAACATATTCTCCCACCGAGGCGATTTATAATTGAATTTTGCGGCTGACTAGTTTGGATTTGCAGAAATTGCAAAACAGGCCATAGCAAG
>DASYSW010000552.1:0-5409 GCA_036002905.1 Chitinophagaceae bacterium | reverse complement strand
AAGGTCGCTCTTATCAGGATAGTCGGTGTTATAATGAAGCCCGCGACTTTCCTTTCTGAACGTAGCACCCTTCACGATCAGGTAGCCCACGCTGATCAGGTTACGCAGTTCAAGCAATTGTGGAGAAACAGTACTTGTTTGGTATAATTGTTCGGTCTCTTCCCAAAGCAGATCGATGCGACGCATGGCCCGTTGTAAACGGATATCGTTTCGAACGATGCCAATGTAATCGCTCATTACCAACTGTAATTCTTTTAAACTTTGAGTAATAAGGATCATTTCCTTCGGTTGCGATGTGCCGCGGGCGCTCCAATCCGGAATACTTTCTTTTAACGAAATGGATTGAATGTTTTCAGTGGCGTCAATATAGCAACGATGAGCAAAAACAATTGCCTCGAGTAAGGAATTGCTTGCAAGCCGGTTCGCGCCATGCAGCCCTGTACTGGCACACTCACCACATGAATACAAATTTTTTATCGAGCTTCTACCCCACTCATCGGTTTTTATTCCCCCACAACTATAGTGCGCCGCGGGGGCTACAGGGATCATGTCTTTGGTGATATCAATTCCAATCGACAAACATTTCTCATAAATATTTGGGAAATGTTCCAGGAATTTATCTTTACCCATGTGCCTGCAATCGAGGTACACGTTTTCGGTGCCCGTACGTTTCATTTCACTATCAATGGCTCTTGCTACAATATCCCTTGGCGCGAGGTCCTTGCGGGAATCATATTTTTCCATGAAAGCCTCTCCATTTTTACTGCGAAGAATGCCACCATCACCGCGTACTGCCTCGGTAATTAAAAATGCCTGTCCTCTCACTCCCGGCTCATACAATGCTGTCGGATGAAATTGTATGAATTCCATGTTTTCAATTCTTCCCTTCGCACGATACACCATCGCCACTCCGTCACCCGTGGCAATGGAAGGGTTTGTGGTTGTGCGATATACCTGCCCGTTGCCTCCCGTTGCTACCAATGTTGTTTTTGCTAAAATCTTTTCGATGGCATTTGTTTGCAGGTTCAACACATATACGCCATAACACTCTATATCAGGAGTGGATTTTGTGACCAGGTACCCAAGATGATGTTGCGTAATAATATCGACAACGAAACAATGGTTGATCAGTTGGATATTCGAAGACCTGCTGACCGCAGCAAGCAACGCTCTTTCAATCTCTTTTCCTGTTATGTCTTTATGATGAAGTATTCGAAATGCAGAATGTCCACCCTCTTTTCCCAGTTTATAGTCACCATCCCGGTCTTTATCGAATTTTGCACCCCACTCGATAACTTCATTTACGCGGTCGGGTCCTTCCTTGACTACGATCTCTACAATACGTTCATTGCATAATCCATCGCCCGCGATCAATGTATCATCAATATGTTTTTCGAAACTGTCATGTTCCGGATCATTAACAACAGCGACTCCGCCCTGTGCATATTTGGTATTCGTTTCATCGGCGGCCGTCTTTGTAAGGATAATTATTTTTTTATCAGGAAATTTCTCAGCAACCTTTAACGCATAGCTTAGTCCTGCAATTCCGGTGCCTATCACCAAAAAATCTGTTTGCATCCTTGTTTCTCAATTTTGTTTTTACAGTTTCTAACTCGATTTAGATTTTTCGGAGTTAATATATCTGACGGCGCCTTCCGTGATAAATAACTGGGCTAATCCATAGGTCAGCATAATTATCAGTCCCGAATAACTAAATGTTGAAAAAAATTTATTAAATGCAAGAAGGGAATCCGACGCAACAAATAATATAGCTCCTGTCATCATCCATACAGCGGCTTTTTTATTTTTACCAAATATGGTATGCATGGCCAGCATCACCATAAAACTCAAAACAACGCCGTAAATACGGACCGGTAGTTTCATATTGCCGAGATACGGCGAAAGAACACTGATCAAAATGCTATAGTACACAATTACCAGGAGCAGCAACAATGCATTGCCCCTGATATATTCCTTCATGCGTATGTTATGAAAGAAAACGATATAGAAAACCTGGGCTACCAGGAACGCCGATAAACCAAAGAAAAAGAAATTTGGTCCACTCTTTTCAAACAGCAGCAATATATCTCCTATCCATGAAAAAAATAAAGCAAGGAAGATCCATACTTTTAAATTAGAATTTGCACCGCCGGTTTCAAGTAAGAGATAGATTGCCAGTAAGGGCACTAATAGAGGCTTTGTGATGAACCGGAGAGATTCATTATTTAAATAAACCGCAGCAAGATCAATGAACAATACAAGGGCAAACAAAATTATCCAGATCTTTTTTTTCATTCAGTTACGTTTAGTGAGCCGATAGCTTTTTAATTATTTGATCATTCTTCCGACTTATGGTTCAACCCAGGCATCATTTTCCTTTAAGAGACCGATCAACTCATCGACAGCTATGTCACTGTTCACATTCCTTTTTACGATTTCTTTTCCTTTGTACAAAGTTATTTTACCAGGTCCGCTTCCTACATATCCAAAGTCAGCGTCAGCCATTTCACCGGGACCATTTACTATGCAGCCCATAATCGCGATCTTGACACCTTTTAGATGATTGGTGACGGCCCTGATCCTTGCGGTGGTCTCCTGCAGATCGAATAAAGTCCTTCCACAACTGGGACAGGAGATATATTCCGTTTTTGATATTCTTGTTCTCGCTGCCTGCAAAATGCTGAACGCAATGGAATTCATTAAGCGATAGTCGGTGCAAATCGCCTTGTTCATAAAATGATGACCCAGGCAAAAGCCATCGCCAAGACCCTCCAGTAACAACGCGCCGGCTTCTACTGAGTAATGAATTAGATTCTCTTCCATACTGCCCTTGCTACTATCACAAATAATAATTGCCGGATTCTTTATTCTGCTGTCTTCGAATTCCACAAACATTCTACGGACGTTTTGCATGGCATTTTTGTTGGCTGAACTCAAACACAAAACCGCCGTCGGATCCTCCTTCACCCTGGCAAACAGGCGCTCCAAAGAAGTTTGGGATCCTTCGGAAAAACAATCGACCATTACAAAATTGATACGCGAAGATCCATTAAAGTCAGCTTGTAAATATTCTTCGGCGTCAAGAATAGGAAAGTGTTTTTCTTTATCGCATGTATTGATCCATGCTTTGTGATACATGATGACCTTTAAGGTGCCCGGCAACGCAAAGTCTGGTTGCTGGTCAGCAGTAAAAATATAATCAGCGGCTGTATCGCTTATATTCCATTTATCCAGGCTACCATCATAGGTGTACCCGATATTCTTTAAATCTTCTCTTGTTATATTGTCAATCTTACTAAGATCAGCGATCACAACGGGTACATGTTTGCCGCCAATGTTGTCGACAGCAAATGTTTCTCTGCGCTGGTAGTTGAAAGGGTCATATGGCAGCCTGGTGGGAGTTCCTGAGTTCAGGTTGTGAGTTTTGGTAGTGGACTGTCGACTGCCACCTGTCGAATGCTGACTGCCAGGTGCCGATTGATCATATCTCTTCACCAAATCCTTACATACGGGTATCTCTAATTCCGGATCTTCTGTCAACGAAACGCGGATCGTATCACCAAGGCCATCTTCCAAAAGAGTTCCGATACCAATCGAGCTTTTTATTCTCCCGTCCTCACCGTCACCAGCCTCGGTCACTCCCAAATGCAACGGGTAGCATTCGCCAAATTCGTCAGACATTATTTTAACCAGCAACCGGTATGCATGCACCATCACTTGTGGATTGCTGCTCTTCATACTTAAAACAACCTGGTGATAATTCTCACCTCGGGCGATGCGCAAGAATTCCATGGCGCTTTCCACCATTCCAATTGGCGTATCGCCGTATCGGCTCATGATACGATCGCTCAGAGAACCGTGATTAGTTCCGATACGCATCGCAGTTCCGTACTCCTTACAAATCTTTACGAGCGGAGTAAAACGATCCCGAATGCGATCAATCTCTTCCTGGTATTCAGCATCGCTGTATTCAATGATCTCAAATTTTTTCTTGTCAATATAGTTTCCGGGATTCACCCTTACTTTTTCAACGATCCTTGCGGCAATTTCAGCAGCGTTGGGGGTGAAATGTATATCCGCTACAATTGGAGTATTGTATCCGCGCTTCCTCAACTCATTTTTTATATTCAGTAAATTTTCCGCTTCTCTTTTTGATGGGGCGGTGATTCGGATCAGTTCCGAACCTGCTTCGATACAGCGAATTGATTGTTCTACAGTCGCCATTGTGTCCATCGTGTCCGTAGTGGTCATCGTTTGCACGCGAATAGGACTGAAATTGCCAAGCACAAGGTCACCAATCTTTACTTCGCGTGTGAATAATCGCTTATACTCTGTAAGTGATTCGCAATACGACTGCATGAATAATTCCAGGTTTTCGATTTTCAATTTTAGATCTGTGCAAAGGTAGCAACATTCGGCTGCGCAGGTTTTTATAAAAGTCTAAAATCTGCGATCCCCCGAAGGAGTCCCTTAGAAAAAAAATTAAAATGATTTACCAGTCTTTAGGAAGGGCGTTACCAGTCCTGGAGTTCTTTTGAAGACGTTCCTGGACTTGTTTTTCCTTTTGTTCAAGCAATTTTAATTGCTGTTGCGCGTCGCGGGGAGATATTTTTGGTTTCGGTTGTTGTTTTTGCTCCTGCTTTTTTTTCTCCTCCTGTTTTTTGGGAGGGTTTTTCTTCTTTAATTCCAGCAAGGCTTTCTGAAGATTTTCCCTTGCTTCCTGGTCAGCAGGGTTTAACCGCAATGTTTCTTTGTAGGCCTCAATGCTTTCTTCCAGTTTCTTCTGTTGAGTAAGTATCACTCCCTGGTTATAGACTGCCTTTGAACGAAGGTCATTCCCGTTTTCTGTGACATTTAGTTGCGTCAGTAATTTATTGGCATCATCGGGCTTATTTTGCTTTATCAATGCGTCGGCCAAATTGAATTTTGCAGTTTTATCACGCGAAGAGGCCTCTAAAACTTTCCTGTATTCAGATTCTGCTTTGTCATATTGTTGCTGCCGATAGTAATTATTTCCTGTCTCGATATCTTTATTCGGATCCTGGGCCAACACAAGTTTGCCGACAAATATCAACGCTACTATGCTTGCCACGTTCTTCATGCAATTTTTCTTTTTCGTTCAGGTAAAATAACCTCAAGGATCAATAACAAGAACATAACACCTGCAAACCACATGTAGTAAGTTGTATAATTCAACAACGAGACATCAGTAAATGTCTTTTTCTCTACCTGAGATAACTGTTGCATTAACTCGTTTATCGTTTGGTCGCTACTTTCAAAGTGTACATAAATACCGTTGGTCTTTTCAGCAATTTGTTTTAACTCGTCTTCATTCAATTTTGAAATGACGATGTTGCCCATCGCATCTCTTTTATAATCGTTGGTAGCAGAATCAGGTATTTGGGAACC
>DASYSW010000551.1:0-7884 GCA_036002905.1 Chitinophagaceae bacterium | reverse complement strand
AAGGTTTCCTTTTACGGGGGTCATTGAGATGTCTGCTCTTGTTGATAAAAAGAAATACCTGGGAGGGAAATCGCTTGTTTACCTTCCAAAATACGTTACGTCAGACGATCCATTGTTCAATCAATCCGATGATGAGATCAGGAGCTATTTCCTGGATAATTTTAAAAAAATGTATCCATGGCTTACGGACGACAATATTAAATTTGCCGGCGTTGCGAAGGCAAAACATGTAATAACTGTCGCAAAATTGAACTATTCGGAAGTCCTCCCTGGAATAAAAACATCAATGCCGGGGGTCAGTATAATCAATACTTCACATATTAAAGATGGCACTTTGAACGTTAATGAAACCGTTCGTGTTGCCGAAACCAAACTTGAAGAAATTTTGACCCAATGAAAAAGAAGCTGCCAGCCAGTATTTCGTTAGACCTGGATGATAAATGGTCATACATGAAAGTACATGGGGACGATGGTTGGGAAAAATTCCCGTCATACCTTGATATCGTCCTGCCCATTACATTGGATATACTGGACAAACTTGATATTAAGATCACTTTCTTTATTGTTGGCCAGGACGCTGCTTTGGAAAGAAACCATAAAATACTCCGAAGCATTGTAGAAAGAGGCCATGAAGTGGCCAATCATTCCTTTCATCACGAATCCTGGCTAAAGACTTACTCAAAGGAAAAGATCACAAATGAGATTGCGATCGCAGAAGAGGCTATTATGAAGGCGACCGGAAGGCGCACAAATATGTTTCGTGGACCCGGGTTTAGCTGGAGCAACGATCTTCTTGAAGTACTGGAGGAGCGCAACTATATATTTGACGCTTCAATTCTCCCAACATATATTTCCCCATTAATGAGGCGATACTATTTTTGGAAATCAAAACTTTCTAAAGAAGAAAAAAAGAATAGAAAGGAATTATTTGGATCGTTTAAAGAAAGTTTTTATCCTTTGAAACCATTCAAATGGGAACTCGATAGCCGGAAGAAGTTATTAGAGATCCCGGTAAGTACAATGCCTGTTTTTAAAGTTCCTTTTCATCAAAGCTATCTCGTTTATATAGGCAACGTCTCAACAGCATTAATGAAGGTGTACCTCCGCTTTTCTATATTCATGTGCAAGTTGACAAAAACGCCACCAAGCTATTTGCTCCATCCGCTTGACGTGATAGGAAGCGATCATGCACCGGAACTTAAATTTTTCCCGGGAATGAATGTTCAAAGTGAGAAAAAAATAAAAATCTTCGAGGATGCCATGCGAATGCTAAAGAAGAATTTTGAATTACTCCCTATGGGTGAATTCGCCAAGCGATTCGCAGAAGAAAGAAAGGTGATCCGTCTAAATAAGAAAACGCAAGTAGCTTAGAATGAAAATTTTTTCCATAGTAGGAGCAAGGCCACAGTTCATAAAGCTGGCACCCTTGTCAGCATTCCTTGGCGATGTACATGAAGAGTTCATAGTACATACAGGACAACATTATGACTACGCAATGTCCGAAAAGATCTTTGCAGATTTGGGCATTCGCAAACCAGACATTCATCTCGAAATCGGATCAGGCACCCAGGCCTCACAAACCGGGAAAATGATGATATCTCTTGAACAGGCCATGCTTCAGCAAAAACCGGATCTAGTCATTGTTTTTGGAGATACTAATTCAACACTTGCGGGTGCTCTTGCCGCTGCAAAATTGAACATAGCTATTATCCACATCGAGGCAGGTTTGCGGAGTTACAATAAAAACATGCCTGAGGAAATTAACCGCATAGCCACTGACCATATATCGAGATATCTTTTTGTACCGACACAAACAGCAATGAATATTCTCCGGTCAGAAGGCTTAGAGAAAAATTCCTATTTCACCGGGGACATAATGGTTGACACGATAAAGAACAATCTTGACATTGCATTAAAAAAATCTACTGTTATTTCTGCCCTGAAACTTGAAGACAAAGAATATAATCTGCTTACGCTGCACCGGAATTATAACGTTGATGATCCTGCCATTTTAAAGCACTTACTTGAACAGCTGGGACAACTGGAAGAGACAGTTGTTTTCCCGGTACATCCGCGAACAAAAAAAATGCTCCGGGACATTCATTATGTGCCGAAAAATATTGAAATGACTGAGCCGCAGGGCTACCTGGATTTTATAGCACTTGAGTATAACTCGAAACGAATCCTTACTGATTCAGGAGGCATTCAGAAGGAAGCATATATTCTTCGTAAACCCTGTATAACTTTAAGAACGGAAACGGAATGGGTTGAGACTGTCGAAGAAAAATGGAATTTACTGATCAACCCTTCTGAAAATGCAATCGCTTCAAAAATCATGGATTTTAGAACTCCGGGTGTTCAGAACGAAGTGTTTGGAAAAAATGTTACGGAAAAAATGGTGCAGTTCATCAACTCAATCGATTAGGCTTAACATACGATCTTTTCGTTATTCATGGCGTAGAAAGCAAACGGATTGCGATACCCGATAAAATTTTATATATTGACGCAGATAAATTTTAAATGACCCAAACTCCAACGATAGGAATTGTTTTGCCGTGTTATAATGAGGAGGAGATTCTGCTTGAAACGGATAAGAAGATCGGCGCCCTGGTGGATCATTTGATAAATAAAAAATTGATTGCCGCGGCAAGCTCTATCATTTATATCGATGATGGCAGTAAGGATAAAACGTGGGAACTCATTCAGAACAGGGTTGATGCAAGCAGTAACAGGGTAGGAATAAAATTTTCAAGAAATTTTGGTCATCAATCAGCTTTGTTAGGAGGGATCACAAGCATATATCAGCAGGTAGACTGTATCATTACTATTGATGCTGATCTGCAGGATGATATTGGCGTGATAGAAGACATGATCGTTAAATATACACAGGGTTTTGAAGTCGTGTATGGCGTAAGAAAAAAGAGGGAAATTGATTCGGCCTTCAAAAGGAGAACAGCAGAGGGCTTCTACCTTTTGATGAGAAGGATGGGTGTTAATATCATTTACAATCATGCAGATTTCAGACTGGCCAGCAACCGGGTATGTGAAAACCTGTTACGGTTTGGAGAGGTTAATCTTTTCCTGAGAGGTATTTTCCCATTGATAGGATTCAACAGCACAACTGTATACTATGACCGGTTAGAGCGAAATGCAGGGCACACAAAGTACCCATTGATCAAAATGCTCGGATTTGCGCTGGAGGGCATCACCTCTTTTAGTGTTAAACCCCTTCGCATCGTCAGCCTGATAGGAATATTTATCTTTTTCGGCAGCGTTCTGCTATCTCTTTATTCGCTTTATTCCTATTTTTTCCGCGGAACAGTTCCGGGGTGGACTTCTGTAATTCTTCCAATTTATTTCCTGGGGGGCGTTCAGATATTGTGTATTGGAATAATCGGAGAATATCTTGGAAAAATTTACAAGGAAGTCAAATCCAGGCCCAGATTTATCATCGAAACGATGATTTCAAGCAATAACTGACCAGGCGAAGCGTTTGAGATTATTTCCTCTGATGCCTGAACAACATTTACTAATATGACTATCTATCTTACAAGTATTGGAGGGTCGCTGGCTGCCTGTTTCTGCTTCTACCTGCTAAGAGGTAAGGAATTTAATCTGAAGAACATCATTTGGATTGCCTACCTAGTGCTACTTGTAGTCGCGGCTTATCTGTTTATTGATAAGATAATTGACAGAATTAATCATCCTGCGATCTGGGATTTTACTGCTTTTTATGTTTATGGGAAAGTCGCCGCTTCAGGAGCTAATTTTTACCTCCCCGAAAATTATCACCAGATTTATCCATCGCTCCAGCTTCCCCCATCATTCTACCAGGAGATATCGCTCGAGGTGCTTAACGTCGGATTTCCCTACCCCCCAGCAACGATGTTATATTTTGCCCCATTGGCTCTTTTACCTTATAAGACCGCTCTAATATGCTGGAGTATATTTAATCTATTTTTTGTTGCAGGATGTATTTATTTGTGCTACGACCAGTTTTTTAGAAAAGATAAATGGAATGGGTTGATTTTGGTTGCGTGTTTGTTCTTCCTTTTCCCGCCCGTTAAAACAACCGTCTCTTATTCGCAGACAAATTTCATTTTGCTCTTCTACCTGTTGTTGATCAGGAAATATTCTGACAAAAAAATATCGGGTATTTTTCTTGCACTCGCATTATTTACCAAGCCCTATATGGCGGTATTTGGTTTATTTCTTCTTTTGAAGAAAAACTGGGGAGCAATTGCGTACAGCATTTTAAGTGCAGTTGTTCTTTCGGGCTTAGCCTTGCTTGTTTTTGGTAAGGCCCCTTATGTAAGTTACATCTCTGAAAACCCGGCGCACCGTCTGCCGCCGGAAACTTTTTCTGAAGGTATAAATCAATCGTTGCACGCCACTTTATTGCGCTCTGGCGTGATAAGCATGGAGGAGTCTTCAGCATATGTATATATCGCAGCGGTTATTCTCCTGCTAACTGCGGTGTATTTGCTGTTCTTAATAAGAAAAAAGCTATATGATTATATTCTGGCCGTTTTGCTTCTGGTAGCATTGTTACTGTATCCCGGGACTTTGAATTTTTACGGCGTGGTTTTGTTGATCATTATTTTTCAATTTTTCAGTGAAAAAAATGAGTTGGGATTTAATCAATACCGGAATTTTTTTATAATTGGAATCGTGTACGCCCTGAGCACCTATTTCCTTTTTTCCTGTGTATGCTTTCTATTGGCGATTCTTATGGTGAAGTCATTGGTGCGGCCACCGGTTACAGCTCCTGCAATTGCTGAGCACGGGTAAAATATTTTTACTTCGCTTTAAATATTTTTATTTTTAGAGAAATAAATAACCGCTTTTTATTTTGTTGACGTTTAATTTAAAAAAATAATTCCCTAAAGCCATCATAGCTATGGATCCCTCGAAAAAAGTTTTTGTTAGCGTTGTCATCCCCTGTTATAATGAAGAAGCAATACTCGAATCAAACCTCAATAAAATAGTTAGTTTCCTTGAGACCAAATCTGATAAGTACCAGTGGGAACTTGTATTGGTAAATGATGGCAGCAAAGACAAAACAGGCAAAATTGCAGATGAATTTGCAAAGAATAGAGGCAATGTTCGAGTAATTCATCACCCCGTGAATCTTAATCTTGGATTAGCTCTTCAAACCGGGTTCCGTCATTCGAAAGGTGATATCATTGTTGTGCTGGATGTTGATTTGAGCTACTCTGTTGAATCTATCGAACAGTTGGTCGATAAATTGGTAGAAACTTCGGCAGATATTGTATTGGCCTCGCCTTACATGAAAGGCGGTAAAGTTACTGGCGTTCCATTTTCCAGGAGGGTGATGAGCAAATGGGTAAACCGGTTTATGAGACTGGCGGCGCAGGATAAATACCACACCTACACTGCAATGGTAAGAGCCTACCGGACCAGTTTTATTCGTTCTGTCAATCTCAAAACCAGAGATTATGAGGTGAGCCCTGAGATCATGTACAAGGCGATGATCTTAAGAGCAAGAATAGTGGAAATACCGGCGCATCTTGATTGGACGGAGCAAAACAAATTTGCCGGCAAAAGAACGTCAAGTATCAGGGTACTCCGCGGACTTTTTTCAGGGATCATGTCATCATTCATTTTTCGCCCCTATATCTTTTTTTTAGGGATCGGTACGATATTAATGATCCTGTCACTTTATGAATTGATATGGCTATTGAGTGACACGATATCTGACATGAAGTTGGCGCATTTGCAAACTCCTCCCATCGATGATGCTTTTTCATTTAGTCTTCTGTTACAGTTCAAAAAGAATCCCCAGTCATTTATAGTAGGGGGGATAACGTTTATTGCTGCCGTTCAGTTTTTGAGCCTTGGGTTTTTATCCCTTCAGAATAAGCGCTATTTTGAAGAACTTTTTCACCTTGGCACGACATTAAAAAAACAAGATCGGAACGAGGAAGTTAAATTATAAGTAATGCCAGTCGTAAAATGCTTATCTCCAGGCGAGTTTTCATTGATATTTTTGCTCAGGGCTATTAAAATCTTTTCGGATCAAAGAGTCTTCTTTTAAAATTTCATTCATTTTATAAATAAGAAATACTCTAAACGCCAGGATATTTCTATCCACCACAGGCGGTGAAACTTTGCGCATCGCTCGTATCAGGAAAAGGGGTAAATACCGTTTTGCGTATGATCTTAACGAATTTGACCTGGCTTTAGAGTTTTTTTCTTTGGTCTCGCTTTTTATTCCTTTTAAAATGAAATCAAGGAATTCTTCTGTGAATAATTTTTTTGCATCGACTGAAGACAGTTCACTTTTTAAAAATTCCACCAAGCGTTTTTCCTGGAAAATGTCGCCCACCCACGCATTTGCTGAACTTGTAGCAAACCCAACCTTCGGACTCATTGCTCGGACGATCTTTTTGAAGAGCTTTTTTTCGGTGCGCAACCTGTCAGGCAATTGTCTTACGGTGTAAAGGATCTTTTTTGACAAAAAGGGGCTTATTTGCTCAACATATGAAAGCTTTAAGTCAGACAAAGCAGATAAAATGGTGGGGATGCGATATTCCTGGTATAACCGGTCCCGCCACATAGCGAATGTTTCCCCGTTTTTCCGATCTAAAAATTGAGGAGCATCCTGGCCGGCAACTCCATATTTAGTATAGTCTTTCAAGTTCGAATAATCAGAACATAGAGCGCAGCCTGTAGAAATTTTAACGCCCAACGCAGAAGAAGTCCGGAGCCAGCCAAAGGACTCATCACCCCTGATCGTGCCTTTGATGCCTTCCTCAAATAATGTCTTCCATATTTCAAATCCATCCATATAAGCTGCGACATGATCTATCCTTCCTTCCCCGAGAAGAACAAATCTATTAATGATTCTTTCAATCGGTTCCTTTGATAGATCAGTATGATAATACCTGTGTGAGACGTTCAGTGTTGCTGCCAGTTCCCTTGCAACATAAGCATCGTTGCCTTGCATTTGCTGGGAAGATTCAAGCCCCCAGGTTACAGTTTTCAAATGTTGAATGTTCCTGTTCTTCGCCAGGAAACATAATATCCCCCTGCTGTCGTATCCGCCCGACAGCGGCAATACCCAGGAATCAAAATCAAGATCCAGGGATTTAAAAAAATTCCCGATCGTTTCTGTCAACACTTTTTCATGCATCTCATCTGATCTGCTAACTGAGTTGAATTCTATCGGGTTTGATCTTACTGACAATGTCCAGTTCATTTTATCCAATATCACCGATGAATCAGCCGGCACACGTTTTATTCTTTTGTCCCAGGAAAAAACGGGCCCTAAAGTACCTGTTGACAGCATCCACGGAACAACGTTTTCGTCAAACTCGAAACTTTCCAGGTACATAACAATTGCCCGTTGGGAAGTAGAGGTTACTACTATATTTTCATCCGCATAATACCAAATGGTCCTTGATGCAAGCGGATCAGATACTATTTCAAAATGCTCTTTTCCGTCGCGAAATAAAGCATAGGATCCGTCTGGAAATTCACTGAGAGGCAAACTCCAACTCTCGGGTTTGTCAAAAATTTGACCTATCAATAAACTGTTCCCTTTTTCTAAGATAGGGGTGGTGGGGTTCATTATTCCAAAGGCTGCATATTCGCTGGCCATTATTTTGGGTTCATTCATGTTTATGTTATCGGGCGCAAGTCTTTTGCAGATTCCATATAAAGAGCCTTTGATTGAAACTGGCAGGGATTGTCTTGAACAGATATAAATGCACTTTGCCATAAATAGTTGCTCTTTCTATTTTGTGATATAAAAATAAGGGATGCGCAATAGATAAATGAATATCCAAAACAGGAAAAGCAAAAACTCGTTTGCGGTTACTTTATTTGTGCCATTCAGTCTTGCTTTCAAGAGGGGCAGGC
>DASYSW010000550.1:0-4750 GCA_036002905.1 Chitinophagaceae bacterium | reverse complement strand
GCAAGCGCGTTAAGAGAATTGCATGCCGGCGGTTCACCCATGAGTGCGCACATTGCACGCAAGCTTGTGAATGTTTTTCATGAGAAAAAAAGTTCGATGGATGTTTTATCAACCCGTGAAAATGAAATACTCCATCTTCTGGCAGAAGGATTATTATACAAAGAAATTGCTGATCACCTCCATATCACTACAGGTACCGTGAGCCAGCATATTCATAACATTTATGAGAAGCTGCATGTACAGAACAGGACTGAAGCCATCAATAAATTTCTTGGCAGAGAATAATCCGGCGGCGTCTTGTAAGTCTGTATTGAAGTTAATCTACATTAAGATTCCACACACACTTTCATTCCTGCATACAAAGCGTAACCAATTATACCCATAGATCGCCGCTTGTAATTATGATGCTATAAGTAATCTTATATTGACTTCCGCTCTCTCACTGAATAGTTTTGCTCTAATCAAATCATTAATCAAAAACAATTTTTTATGAGAAAGACTTACATGATTTTGCTGGCTGCCATATTAATCTCAACCGGCAGTTTTGCACAGAAAGGCAAAAATTATCTTGGAGGTGGCCTTGATGTGTCACTCCCCACAGGTGACTTTAGTAATTATTTCAAAACGGGCGTAGGCGGCTACGTGAAAGGGATGTTCGGAGTTGGTACGGCCGGACAGATTACTCTGACAACCGGATACACAGGTTTTAAAGGAGCCGGTGATTTTGAAGATCTTACGGCTACCCAGGGTGTAGTCCCCATATTGCTCGGGTACCGTCACAACTTCAATGGATTTTTTGTGGAACCCCAAATCGGTTATGGTCTTTATCCTTACAAGGAAACTTCAGACGAGTTTGGTTTTTACTCAGAGAGTGGTAACGCATTTACCTGGGCCGCTGGTGTAGGGTATGTATTCACTAATAAAGTTGAAGTCAGTGCGCGTTACCAGATAGGCAGCGCAGACGGAGTGAGTTTGGGAATGTTTGGTTTAAGACTCGGGTATAATTTTTCATTGAACGGCTCCAAGTGATTTTCGATTTACATTTTATAACAAAGCAAAAAGAAAGTATGAAGAAGATATACGTGGCTTTGCTGGTGACTAATTTAATTGCTGTTGCCTGCTTTGCTCAAAAGGGAAAAAATTACATTGGTGGCGGCGCTGAAGTTTCGTTACCGATGGGTGAATTTGCAGATGATTTCAAAAGAGGCATGGGCTTTTACATAAAAGGTCTGCTTGGCGTCGGACAATCCGGTGCCGTGACCTTGACGACCGGATATTCTGCTTTCAAAGAGATTGCAGACTTTGACGAAACGACAACGACAGCAGGGATCGTTCCCATGTTGATCGGGTATCGCCACAAATTCAATGGATTTTTCGTAGAGCCGCAACTCGGATATGCACTTTATCCGTACAAACACAATTCCTGGGAAGATGGTTTTTATACGACGACCGGAAATGCATTCACGTGGGCACTCGGGACAGGATATGTGTTCAAAAATAACATTGAAGTTGGGGCACGCTATCAATCTGGCACTTCAACTGGTATCACCGTTGGTGTATTCGGATTGCACCTTGGATACAATTTTTCATTGAGTGGTTCGAAATAAGAGCCAACTATTTTTCAATTGATCTTACTAACAAAACAAAAAATGATTTTATGAAAAAAATAATTATGGGTTTGCTGGCAGGCTTATTATTCTATGCCAGTAGCTATGGACAAAAAGGAAACAATCAAATAGGGGTTGGCGCCGACGTCATGGTTCCTACAAGCGATTTCGGCACCTATTTTCAAACCGCGATAGGCGGTTATGTAAAGGCCTTGTTGGGTGTTGGCAATTCGGGACAAGTTACTTTCACCGGCGGCTACACGAGTTTTAAAGCAGCAGGGGGATTTCCATTGAAAATCGGCATTGCTCCTTTCCTTATGGGTTATCGCGCTAATTTCAATGGATTTTATGTAGAACCACAAATTGGATATTCACTGCTCAACGCCAAATTCGATGGTGGAGACGAGTTAGGTTATATGACTGATTCAGGTGGCGGATTCATGTGGGCAGCAGGTGTTGGATATGTTTTCAATAAGAAATTTGAATTGGGCGCTCGTTTTCAGTCCACCAGTAACCAGGGAGACAATTTCCCGGCATTTGGTTTGAGGCTGGGATACAATTTTTCATTGAATGCTTCTAAAGGAAAATGATCAGGTTCGTTCGCGGTCACCATTCCTCGCAAATAATTTTGACCGGGACTTACAAATTGTGTGAAGTTTTTCAAGATCCAATTTTCAATGGAATAAAAACCTTGAGGGACGGTGCAAATCAGAAAGCTCGGTTTTTTTAAACCGGCTTTTTTATTTATTGATCAATCAACAGATCGCAAAAATAAAAACCATCAAGGCTTGTATTTGGATCAGGTGATTTATACTTTTTGTAAACAATTTCCCCTTTTATAACCGGAATAGGATTGGTAAAGATGGGGCCGTCATAAACAAAGCTGTGAAACTCTCCATTTTCCCCGCACGGATCTACTGTTAAGGGCAACCTATCGATAAAATTTTGATCAATCGTCATTCCGCAAAAACTCTTATCTAAAAATTTTTCATTGACGCAAACAACAACAGCTTTAAAATTCTCATCAACGAATTCTTTAACCAGTCGTTTTGTATCTCTTTTCCAAATTGGGAAGACACATTGAATACCGGCAGTTGCTAATTTTTTTTCCCGATATATTTTTAGGTCCTCCAGGAAGATATCACCAAAAATACTGTGGATGATACCGAGTTCTTTTAACCAATTTACCTTGTTCATCATGGCCGCTTCGTATGCTGACATGGACGGTTCTTCAGCCAATTCGATCGTAGTCAAAGGGATGTTCAACGAAGAAGCCTGTACTTCCAGTAAACTTCTCCTTACACCATGCATAGAGACCCGGTCATGAAAACTGTTCATGCTCGTGAGCAAGTATTCAACGTTAAATCGCTTTTCTTTTAATACTTTCCACAACGCAAAAGCAGAATCCTTTCCCCCACTCCAGTTAAAATAAGCTCTTGTCATTTCAAAAGAAATTTTTCTTTGAACAGCACATACCGGTTTCTTAATTCAGTCAAACATTCCGTACATAAACAGTCGTCATACATGTCTTCTATGAATGCTCTTTCCTCGATGGTTAGCCTAATTTCAAAACACTGGCAGGTCGTTACAGTACCAACTTTGCATTCAAATAAACGGCTGCATCGGGGGCAGGTTTTATGTTCGTGCATGCACATCATCGGTAATTTTATAAAATGACAGGTATTTATTCTTTAGTTTTTCGGGGACATCAAACAGCTCCGGGTGAAAGAGCGCCGCCAACAATTCAATGCCGTCAGTAAGGGTAGAAGCCGAGGGCTGGGTGAACAGATCATAATCCGCAAGGAATACTCGCTTCGTTCGTACTGCCTGGATATTACTCCATCCGGGCTTTTGGCTCAGCCAACACATTTCTTGCCCTGTTCTTTTTGTCTCAAAACCACAAGGAGCGATCAATAAGATCTGCGGATCATAACGCACAATTTTTTCCCAGGGTGTCACAATGGAATCGCCGGCAGGATTGCTTAGCATATCAATTCCACCTGCCAGTGCAATTTGAAATGGAATCCAGTGACCACAATTGTAGAGTGGGTCGATCCATTCCAACAATAAAGTTCTTTTCAAAGGGATCTGATGTGATCGCAGGCGATCAAGTATGACATCCGTTCTCTTCTTTAGCAATCCACAATAGGCGTAGGCGTTTTCTTCCTTAGCGAACGCTGCGGCAATGGTGATAGCCGAATCATAAACATCATCAAGACTCCGGGGTGAAATAGAAATTAAGCGGGGCTTCTTTTTCAATTTTGAAACGGCCGCGGCTGTGCATTGAGAGTCTATCTGGCAAATTTCACAAACGTCCTGGGTAAAAATTATATCGGGTTGAATTTGCTGCAACAATTCCTCGTCCACATAATACAAACTTCTTCCCAGTGCCTTGCTTGCAGAAAATATTTTATCAATTTCCGCGCTTGAATATTGTTTGTCCTCCAGCACGCACCGAACCAGCTTTGGTTTTTCTTTCAGCGCGTTGGCAGGACATTCAAAAGTTACACCATGCAAATAATCCTGCAGGTCCATATCGTAGATCATTTGTGTGACCGCTGGTAAAAATGAACAAGCTTTCATGGTGAGCTGTAAAATGTGGTTAGATTTCAATCCTTATTTAATATGGTTTTGACTTCGCGGAATTTGAAGCCTGGGTATTTTCTTGTGAACCATTCGAACAGGCCAAAAAGAATAATGCCATAAACCAGGGTTCCCGTAAGAAAACGCCACTCATAAGGAATTGCATTCTCAAGGCAAGCCGCAAACCCGCTAAGATTTTGAGAATAAGTTTTTGACCCTATCCAAACCCCAAGGTCAGTAACGATCCAATGGATAAAAACGCAGATGAGAACAGATAGCAGAAAACGATTGATGGTAACTTTTTTCATCATCCGGGCAACCATTGTCATTAATGCAAAAGCCCCATATACCCAATACCAGCCCGTGTACAAAACTCCATTTCCATACGATCTAAAAACAGTCTGGTGTAAAATGAAATCGGAAATAAACAACACCGCCAAAGAAAAAGAAAAAGCTTTCCACTTTGTTTTGAAATAAGTTCCGCC
The DNA here is from genome assembly GCA_036002905.1 of Chitinophagaceae bacterium. Taxonomy (GTDB): domain Bacteria; phylum Bacteroidota; class Bacteroidia; order Chitinophagales; family Chitinophagaceae; genus VBAU01. Next base: position 75 of record DASYSW010000550.1, on the reverse strand, counting down.
AAAAAGAGCCATTGCACCCAATGGGGAGAAATTTGCAAGCGGCGAAATCTCATAGTTGAAATTAAATACCACTCT